>JAGYKU010000005.1 GCA_018401455.1 Flavobacteriales bacterium | reverse complement strand
CTATCGGTACCAATGACAAGAAAACTACGTGACAAAATATTTCCCGCAGATTCCGCAGATGTACGCAGAATAAATCAGCGAAAATCAGCGAGATTTGCGGGATAAAAATTTCCTCCCCCTTATAACCCACTACTTACGCTTCGGTTAGTACTAATCCAAAGGAGGAATTAATATTCACCTGTCATTTTAACTTATGATGTTTAAAAAAAAGTGGTCACTCGATATGACAAAGCAACCTCAAACTCCAAACCCAGAACCTCAAACCCAGAACCTCAAACCCAAAAGTTATTCTAAATTAGACCCTTTGAACAAAGCATCTACAAATAACGTTTTATTAAAAACTTGAAGATGTTCGATGCCTTCTCCTACTCCGATATACTTTACAGGGATTTTAAACTGATCGCAAATTCCTATGACCACACCACCTTTGGCAGTTCCATCTAGTTTTGTTAAAGCAAGTGAAGTTACTTCAGTAGCAATCGTAAACTGTTTGGCTTGTTCGATAGCATTCTGTCCAGTACTTCCGTCTAATACCAACATCACATCGTGAGGTGCATTGGGAATTACTTTTTGCATTACATTTTTAATTTTAGTCAACTCATTCATCAAGTTCACTTTGTTATGTAACCTTCCTGCTGTATCGATAATTACAACGTCAGCACCTTGTGCTTTAGCACTTTGAAGCGCATCAAAAGCAACCGATGCTGGATCTGCCCCCATACCTTGTTGTACAATAGGAACATCCACTCTCGATGCCCAAATTTTTAATTGTTCGACTGCCGCTGCTCTAAAAGTATCAGACGCTCCAAGAACTACTTTGTAACCTTGTTTTTTAAGTTGGTAGGCTAATTTTCCAATGGTTGTGGTTTTTCCTACACCATTCACACCTACCACCATCAAAACATAAGGTCCATTCTCTACTTTGGGAATTGTAAAATCTATCGCATCTTCATTTTTGGATTCATCTAAAAGAATTGAAATTTCTTCTTTTAGGATACCTTTTAAATCTTTGGTGCTGATATATTTTTCAATAGCAACACGCGCTTCGATTTTTTTTATAATTTTTAGGGTAGTTTCAACACTTACATCAGAGGAAACCAGAATTTCTTCCAAATCATCTAAAACCTCATCATCTACTGTGGATTTACCAGCAATAGACGATGCTATCTTGGAGAAAAAACTTTTTTTAGTTTTTTCAAGACCTTGATCTAAATCGTCTTTTTTTTCTTTAGTAAAAAAATTTTTCCAACTCATTAGTAATCTATTGTTTTTAACGAACAAAAGCTTCTTCCAAAAATTAAGGAAGAAGCTTGTTCAATATTTTTTATATTAAATGAGTACAAGACTAGTTACTAGATAACCAATCTTTTACTTTCTCGTTCAATACGATTTCTTCTTTGAATGAATAAGCTCCTGTTTTAGGAGATTTTACCATTTTGATTACTTTAGAATGGTTTTTACCACCACCTTTTTGTAACGATGCTACTACTTTCTTTGCCATTTCTCAAATATTATTTAATTTCTTTATGAACTGTATATTTTTTCAAAACAGGATTATACTTTCTCATCTCCAATCTGTCTGGAGTGTTTTTTCTGTTTTTTGTTGTAATGTATCTAGATGTACCTGCCATCCCAGACTCCTTGTGTTCTGTACACTCAAGAATTACTTGAATTCTATTTCCTTTACTTTTTGCCATTGCTCAAATGTATTTTTCTTATTACGGGGTTGCAAAGATAAGTTTTTTTTTGTTATTCCTAACATTTATTAATTAATTATCTCAATTTTTTTAGTCACTTGATAATTTTCTCCTTTTATCACAACAAAATAAACACCGTTTTCATATTTCGAAATGTCCACACTTAAATTATTTGAATCAATAAAACTACCGTATATCTGTCTTCCAGAAACATCTAACACCATAATTTCGGAAGGAGATGATACATTTGAATCAAATGAAATATTAAAAACTCCGTTAGATGGATTAGGGAAAACAGATAAGTTATTTTCAATTTGCGCTACACTTAAACAATTATCAATGGTCACAACCAAAGTATCACTTCCTTCACAATCACCTAATGTTGCAGTAAGAATATAGGTTTGGACATCACTTGCAACAAAAGGTCCTACTTGTATAGATTCTGACAACTGTCCTGTATTCCATACATAAGAATCGTAAGTTCCTGCAGTAAGTATTAAGTCTTGGTTCAAACAAAGTGTGGTATCGTTTCCTAAATCAACTACCAAATCACCGACAGTAACTAGAACAGTATCCGAACTGGAACAATTTGAAAGTGTTACATCAACATAAACTTGATAAACACCATTATTTAATGTATCTGAATCAACTTCAAAAACCGAAGAAGTATTTAAATTACTCCAAAGATAAGTGTCATATCCAGCTCCTAAGTCTAATGTTAAAAATTCACCTGCACAAATAGACGTATCTGCTCCAATAAGAATAGTTGGGTCTGTTACGTCAACATCAAATCCACAAGTTAAATTTATATTTGAAGTAGTCCATGAAGGAAAAAAGATGTTATAATCAGTCGACACATTAAAATTCCCTCCAGAATTATATACATGAAAAGTATCTGTAGTTGACGCACTACCATCTCCATAATCAAAATCGTTTAGTGCAAAAATACCTGAATAAACTGCGAAGTTGGGATTGTAAAATTTATTAGCTAAGACAGTACTTCCACCTTCTAAACTCACATCTAGTCTTATGGTATCATTCATACAAAAAACTGTATCGTTTGTTATTAAAGTTCCTTCTACTTCGTAAGATACAATGGGTTGAAAAACCATATCGAAATTCCAACCGACTCCATACTGAAAACAAGTGTACCAACCATCAAAAGAAGGATCATTTACTCCTCTGTAGTATAAGTATGATAAATCTTCTGCTGCTCCGTTTCCATCAGCATTTCTAACTAAATACATATCTGACCCACTTAAATTTTGTATCGTAATGATATAATCACCTTCAATATAATGACCAGAACTAAAATTCACAGTGTTTCTAATTGCATTAGAGTTATATGAACCCGAATAATTTGCTACCAAAGGCATTGAGTAAATCACAGAATCAATTTGAGTCCCTGGCATTCCTGTTCCATTTGATTCAAACAATCTACAAACAACAGTATCTGCACTTCCAGAAAATACAAATCCGTTAAAACTAAAACCTAAAAGAAAAATAGAATCTGGCGCCTCAAATTTTTGTCCATAGCCAGCATATCCATAACTCCCTCCATCATTTGAATGATTCATGGAAATAGCATTGTAAGTTTGCGTTTTGGAATTTACATATTTCACAGTATCAACAACAGACACATTACATTGAATAGTATCTTGTCCATAACTTAAAAAAGTCATAAACAACAAAGCACTTAAAAATGTAGCAATTTTTTTCATAAAGATTAGTATTTAAACATATAGAGAGTAAAGATAAGAAAAATCTCAACTTCAATTAAAATTATTGTTTAATAAAGCTTTCTTCCTTCATCAACTGCTCAATTTCTTGGATGGCCCTTGGAATACAATCAGACAAATTTACTGGACCTTGTTTTGTAATTAAAATATCATCTTCTATCCTTACTCCAATATTCCACCACTTAGGGTCGCAAGGTGAGTTTTCGGGAATGTAAATCCCAGGCTCTACAGTTATTACCGAATTTTCAGTCAGTTTTCCATAAGTACCTATATCGTGAACGTCAAGTCCTAAATAATGACTTGTACCATGCATAAAATAACGTTTTAACTCTAGAGGTGTTTTGATAACCCCCAACTTCATCAAGCCTTGAGATAAAACAGTAGTAGCAGCAACATTTGGATCCCAGAAACTTCCACCAACTACAGCTGCTTCAATCCCTGCATTTTGAGCATCCAATACCAAATTATAAATCAATGCTTGCTCTTCACTAAACTTTCCATTTACTGGTATCGTTCGAGTTACATCTGCTGTGTAACCGTGATATTCTGCACCCACATCTGAAACCAGAAGATTATCTCCTGTCATAATTTTTCTGTTCGTTTGGTAATGCAAAACACACGAATTTTGTCCACTTCCTTGAATACTTGGAAAACCTGGATATTCAGCACCGTTTAATTTAAAAATAAATTCAACAATAGCTTCACTTTGATACTCTGTCATCCCTGGTTTAATTGCTTTCATAAGTTCAACTTGAGCCAAACAAGTAATATCAATCGCTTTCTGAAGCAAAACCAACTCTTCTTTATCTTTAATCTCCCTAAGTTTTGCCATCCAAACATTGAATTCCCTTCTTTTGATTTTTTCATCTTTAGCTTTAAACAAATGAGCTTCTAGTTGCTGTCTGAGATTGTACATATCTTCTTTATCAAAAGGATTGTCTTTCAGACCTTCGGTAACAATTGAGTATGTAATTAAATCAAATTTATCAAAATTAAGTTGTAAGTTTTTGAATTCTTTATTAGATAAAACAGTGTTGATTTTAAATCGTTCTTTTACCCCTTCAATTCCCAATCTAGAACCATCCCAAACTTCAGCATCTGGATTTCTGTCTTGGACAAAAGCCACTTCATTTGTGAATTTACCATTGATTTGAATAGGATTAGAAAAAACCATTAAGATGGTATTAGGCTCTCTAATTCCTGTTAGGTAGTAAAAATTTGGATCTTGGTGATATTCGTAATTTACATCATTAGACCTATTTCTGACTGGATTTGAAAAGAAAATAGCAACACTATTGTTGGGCATTAATTTTCTAAGTTCATCTCGCTTTCTTTTATGAAATTCTGGAGTTAAAAAATCGTTTTCATATAGTTCTACCTTGATTTCATTGACTTTTGAAGACTCCAAATTCTGTCCAAAACCATATGAAAGTGAACAAATGAAAAAGAAAAATGCTAAAAATTGCTTCATATCAATAGGGTATATAAAAAAAAATCACGCCAATTGGCGTGATAAATATACAATAATTATGCTAGATAATTAACCTTTCATTTCTTTTAATACAGCAGAAATACCTTTCTTATTGATGATTCTTAAACCAGCAGCAGAAACTTTCATTGTTATCCATTCATTTGTTTCAGGAACAAAGAATTTTTTTGTCAACAAATTAGGGTAAAATTTTCTTTTGGTCTTTCTATTAGAGTGTGACACGTTATTACCTGTCATTACTTTTTTTCCAGTTATTTCACAAACTCTTGCCATTTTATATCTATATTAAAGTGTAAATTCTATTGTTTCCCATTTTTGGGACGGCAAAGAAAGTAATTATTTTTCATATAACCAAAGAAGTTTTTGTAAAATCATCTTTTTTTCTTATATTTTTCCAAATCCTTATTAGCGACAATCTATTTTGACGTTAAAATCATTCAATGAATAACAACAAAAATACATTTTTTTAACTTTCTATGTATTTTTACCTATTAAAATAACGAAATAACTATATCTTAGCTGTCAACTAATTTTTACACAAACTCCAATGTATTCAAAACTTTGTTCATTCACCTATTTGCTCATCACGATAGTTTTTCTAAATAGTTGTGAATCAAAAACCAATAACGTCACAAAAGACAAAAGTGAAAAAGTAAATACAGAAGATGTTTTAGAAATTGACATTCCAGAAGAACAATTAGAAGAATGTATCAAAAAGGGAATATATTACATAAATGAAGTGGAAGTTTCTACTTACAAAAAAATCAATACCCAATATTTTCATCAAGTAATCGATTACATCGATACCACTGCTCAAGAAATTGAAAGAGAATTTGAAAAACTGAATTACATCCTTGAAGTTGATGGTTCACACCTTTATTCAAACGAACAATTAGACAGCATCATTACAAAAGCGAATGAGCTTAAAAAAGAACTATTAAAATATGAAAAATCAGTAGTTGGATTCGTATTTTTGCATACTTTTCTCAACAAACAAGATACAATTAGCGCTATTATCATAGCAAATGCTGATTGTTCAAAATCTGAAGCAATAAAAGTGAAAACTTTGACCGAAATTGAACCTAACTACTACAAACAAAAAATAAGAAACATAGAAAAATAAATTACATTTATTCTTAATTATCATTAATAAACTAACATTACAATGGCAAAAAAAACGACAACAAAAGCAACTCCAAAAAAACCAGATGTAATTACAACTAAATCAGAAAAATTTTTAGAAAAATACATCAATAACGCTTCTCCAACTGGATTTGAATGGGAAGGTCAAAAATTATGGTTGGAATATTTAAAACCTTATATTGATGAAAGTTTTGTTGATACCTACGGAACCGCAGTTGGTGTTATCAATCCTAAATCTAAGTACAAAGTTGTGATTGAAGCGCACGCTGACGAAATTAGTTATTTTGTGCATTACATTACTAGTGAAGGTTTTATTTATGTAAGAAGAAACGGAGGAAGTGATCATCAAATTGCACCTTCAAAGAGAGTAAACATTCATACAGACAAAGGAATTGTAAAAGGCGTTTTTGGTTGGCCAGCAATTCATACAAGAGGAGGAGGAACAGAGACGCCTCCAAAATTAGATAACATTTTTATTGATTGTGGTTGCAGTAATAAAGAAGAAGTTGAAGCTTTAGGAGTTCATGTAGGATGTGTTATTACATACGAAGATGAGTTTATGATTCTCAATAAAAAGAACTACTTGGGAAGAGCTTTAGACAATCGAATTGGAGGTTTTGTAATTGCAGAGGTAGCAAGAAAATTAAAAGAAAACAAAGTAAAACTTCCATTTGGATTGTATATTGTTAACGCTGTGCAAGAAGAAATTGGACTTAGAGGTGCAGAGATGATTGCAGAAAGAATCAAGCCTGATGTTGCAATTATCACAGATGTTTGTCATGATACCAACACACCAATGATAAAGAAAATTGAACAAGGTGACTTGTCTATGGGAAAAGGACCTGTACTTTCCTATGGCCCAGCAGTTCAAAATAATTTGTTAAAATTCGCTATCAAGCAAGCTGAAAATGCAAAAATACCTTTCCAAAGACTAGCTGCTTCTAGAAGTACTGGAACAGATACAGATGCATTTGCCTACAGTAACAGCGGAGTTGCCTCAATGCTCGTTTCTATGCCGTTGAGATATATGCATACTACAGTAGAAACTTGCGCAAAAGAAGATGTGGAAAACGTGATTCGTTTGATTTACGAAATTGTTACAAATTTAGAGTCTGGTCAAGATTTTAGATATATTCAATAATTTTCTTTTTTTATAATTATATTAATGTCCTAAAATCTTTTTTTTAAACAAATTAATATTGTTTTTGTCAAATACTTACATCAAAAACTTGTGATTATAAAATATTTAAATATTTTTGTACTATGATTAAAATGACAAAATACATTTCTATAGTAGTGACAATGCTTTTGATAGCAAATTCTACTGTTGCACAATATAACAAAGATTTTGGTGTTAAATTAGGGCTTTCTAATTATCTTGGAGATATTGGTGGTGATGAATTAACCAGAAGAGGTTTTGTTTTGGATATGAAACTTCGCGAAACTAATCTAGTGGCTGGCGTTTATGGAAGATATAAAATAAACGGTACATTTGGAGTTCAAGCAAGTTTAAATATCGGTAAAATTTCTGGTGAAGATCAATTATCATCAAATATCGGTAGAAATACAAGAAATTTAAGATTCAAAAACAATGTAAAAGAACTTTCTGTAAAAGGTGAAGTTTATATTTTTGAATTGAATGACGTAGGAAATAGAGGGAGATACTGGGTGGATATGAAAACTTATGGTCATGCTGGTTTAACTGTTTTTCACCACAATCCAAAAGGAAGAATTGATGGAACTGCTGAATGGCATAAATTACAGCCACTTCAAACAGAAGGAGTTGAATATAGCAATTGGGGGTTTGGAATTCCAATGGGTGTTGGTCTATACTTTACCTACAAAAGAAAACATAGATTTGGTTGGGATATGACTTACACTACCACTTTCACTGACTATTTAGATGACATAAGCACAGTTTATGCTGATCCATCTTCTTTAGGTTCTGATTTGGCTAGAGATTTGGCTAATCAATCAAATTTAACTGATGCAACACCAGGATTACTCGCTAATTTTGCTCCTGGAGAGAAAAGAGGTGATCCAACTCATAATGACGGATACCTTTTCACTACATTTTCTTATGGGTATGTAATCAGAGGGAAATCTAACTTTTATACTCAAAACTACGGTTGGTTAAGCGGTAGAAAGAAAACAGTAAGAAAGGTAAGAGCGAAATTTTAAAAATATTTCTTTTTTAAAGTTACCTTTTTATTTTTATTGCGTCTTTTAAAGTATGAAACCAAGAATTTTATTTTTTCTACTACCTCTATTTATTTATAACAATAATATTTCTCAATTTGCTAAAGATGGAGATGTGACTATTTCTAATAGTTCAATTGTTAATGAATATACATTTCTTACTACAAACGCTAATCAAGGATCAACATCTTTAACTGTAAACAACTCATCTTTAAATTCAAATGGGGCATTTACCAGCAATCTAAATGCAGGTGATTTAATTCTGATAATTCAAATGCAAGGGTTGTCCGTTGATCAAACTTCTCCCAATTTAAATTACGGAAGCATTACCAACTATAATTCGTGTGGGAATTACGAATATGCCGAAGTACAAAGTGTTCCTAATGGTCAGACAATCAATTTAAGATGTGGATTGCAATTTTCATATACTTCTATTGGAAAAACACAAATCATTAGAGTGCCACGATACAATAACCTTACTGTTAATTCTACCATTACCGCTCCTACATGGAATGGTTCTACAGGTGGTATAGTAGTAATTGAAGCTAACGAAGATATCATTATCAACAATACAGGAAATATTGATGTAAACGGACTAGGATTTAGAGGTGCCCAAAGAGAAATCAATAATGCTTTTTTTGGGGCTGGATTTATTTATAGTAATGTGGCTCAAGAAGGTGCGCCAAAAGGTGAAAGCGCTTTTGGATTTACAACAGAATATAATGGAATAAACGGTGTATATTGTTATGGTGCTATTGCTAATGGTGGCGGTGGTGGAAATGGTCACAACTGTGGTGGTGGCGGTGGAGCAAACGGAGGCGACATTACCAATTGGCAAAATGGTGTGGGTGTACCAAATCCAAGTTTTAATGCTGCTTGGGCTTTAGAAACACCCAGTATTTCAGGGATTACTGCTTCAGGTGGCGGAAAGGGAGGCTATTCGTTCTCTGGAAATAGTGGAAATCCATTAACAACAGCCCCTGGTAGTACTTCATGGGCAGGTGATAACAGACGAAATCTTGGGGGAAGAGGCGGAAGGCCTTTGGATTATTCCTCAGGAAAAATATTTATGGCTGGTGGCGGTGGTGCTGGAAATTTAAACGAAAGTATTAGTATTGGTGGAAGCGGAGGCAATGGAGGTGGAATTGTTTTGATACATTGTAGAGGAAACCTTTCTGGAACAGGAAATATCAACGCTAATGGATTGAATGGAGAATCTACTACATCTAATAACCCTCCTTTTTCTGGAATAGCAGGAACAGATGGTGCCGGAGGTGGTGGCGCAGGAGGAACAATTTTACTGAATGTAGCAGGGAATTTAAATGGAATTAACTGTATTGCCAACGGAGGAAATGGAGGAAATCAGATAATTGTGGGGGGGCCTTTTTTCTTTGGAAGTTTTGTAGAAGCCGAAGGACCTGGAGGTGGAGGAAGTGGTGGATACATTGCACATACCAATGGAACAATTACCACCTCAACAAATGGAGGTGTGAATGGCACTACAAATTCAGCAACTATGTCAACTTTCCCCTCTAATGGAGCGACTTCAGGAGGTGCGGGAACTTTAGCAAATAATTTGACAAACCCTTTTATACTTGAAGCAATAAATGATACTATTTGTGCCGGAAACTCAGCAACCGTAGGTGTTTCTGTAAACGGAACTTTACCTTCAGGAACCAACTTAATCTGGTATGATGCACCTGTAAATGGCAGCTTTATTGGAGCAGGAACGAGTTTCACAACTGGAAACATTTCAAACGATACTACTTTTTATGTAGGTACTTGTCCAGGTTTTTATACCATTCCTGTTTCCGTTATTATTGGCGCTAGTTTTTCATTTAATGACAATAATGTAGTCGTGAGTGATGAAAATTGTGGACAAGGTGATGGAAATATTTCGGGAATAACAATTACTGGTGGAGTACTTCCTTTGCAATATGAATGGAATGGAGTTCTTGCTGCTTCACAAGATTTAAATAATGCAGATGCAGGAACATATACCTTAGTGGTAACTGACAACAATGGTTGTGCATCTGTAATTGGGACTTATATCATTGGAGAAAATACAGGGCCTCAAATTGACGAAAGTAATATGCTTTTAGAAGATGATCATTGTAGTCAAAATATAGGTGAAATATCAGGAATATCAGTTTCGGGAAATGCACCATTTACTTATTCTTGGGACAATTCCGCAGAAACGACTATAGCTATTTCGAATCTTGACGAAGGATTCTATACTTTAACAGCAACAGACGCGTTTGGGTGTTCTTCTCAATCTAACCCAATTGAAATAGACAATATTGACGGACCAAGTATTGATGACAATAACTTAATCATTTCACCAAGTACTTGTATTGATGACAATGGCGCTATTAATGGTTTGGCAGTTAGTGACCCATCTGGAGAAGGGGTAAGTTATTTTTGGTATGAATCTACAGAAAATGCTTTAGATTTAGATAGTTTAAGTTCTGGAAATTATCATTTGGTTGTCACTGATAATTATGGCTGTTTTGATTCCATTGGACCAATTATTGTTCCTTATATAGGCTATCCTACTGCAGCTTTTAATATAATCTCAACACCTTCTTTAATTGGTGATACCGTTTTCTTTGTAAATAATTCATCTAGTGATGCTGTGATTTTTGAATATACATTAAGTGATGGCACTAGCATTTTAGATTCTAATACTTTTGAAGTTTACTCTGAAATTGGTGAATTTGAAGTTTGTTTGTTGGTATCGAATAGCACAGGTTGTGAAGATTCTATTTGTCTAACAATTACGGTAAATGACACGCCTTTTGAAATCGTAGTTCCGAATGTTTTCACTCCTAATGGAGATGGAGAAAATGATACTTTTTCAATTCAAGGAATGGAAAATTTCTTAGGAGATTATAGTTTGAGTATTTTCAATAGATGGGGGAATCTTATTTTTGAACAAAAAGCCTATATGAACAATTGGGATGGAAAAAACTCTTCGGGAAAAAAAGTACCAGATGGAACGTATTTTTTCGTTCTTAAACCTACTTTTGATAATTCAAAAGAAACCATTACAGGTCATGTTTTATTGAGTAGATAAATTTTCTAATTCTTCAACTAATTTCTTAGTAAGGTTAAATCTTGAAAATTTTTCAATGTTTTTGTAACTATATTCTTTAGGATTGTTATCTAAAAGTTGTATCAAAAACTGTTTTAACTCCTCTTTATTACTTGAGTTTACAACTAACCCACTATCTGTTTCGTTGATGAGAACTTCCAAATCTCCTCCTTCGGGTGCTATGGCTAAAATAGGTCTTTTTGCGGCCAAGTATTCGAATACTTTACCAGTTGTTATACCTTTTGCATTGGGAGTTTCATTTACTACCAATAACAAAACATGAGATTTTCTTTGCTCTTCTAGAACTAAATTATGAGGTAAATACTCAACTTTTCTAATTAAATTTTCTAAATCATAAGATTTAAATAATTCAGTAATTGTGTAATCAACCTTTCCAACTAATTTTATTTCCAACAACTCATCTAAGTTTGGATATTTTGATTTTAAATCTTTTAAAACTTCCAAAAGAAGTTCTGGATTTCTTGACTTTGTAAAAGAACCTATATGTGCAATTGATATTTTTTTATCCAATTGAACTTCTACATTTACATTGTCTTCATCATCGTAGCCATTGGTAATAGTTACACATTTTTCGGCACCTAAAACCTCTAATTCTTCAGACCATGTTTTTCCAACTGAAATGCATAAATCTGCTTTTTGAAGCACTTCTCTCTCTAATCTTCGATGTTTTTTATCTGCAAATGAAGTTAATTTCAAATCTTTATAAAAATCAATATTTGTCCATGGATCTCTAAAATCAGCAACCCATTTTATATTAAACTTTTTTTTCAATCCAAGGGCGATTAAATGCATCGTGTGAGGTGGACCAGTACTAATAATAAAATCTATAGAATTGTTTTCGATAAATTCTGAGAGATATTTGACACTTGGCTTTATCCAAAATTTTCTTGCATCTGGAATAAAGAAATTACCACGAATCCAAATAGAAAGATTTTGTAAAGCACTTTTCTTAGTTTTTTGTTCAGATAAAAATCCACTATTGATTTTTTCTCCCTTTTTACCTGTCAAACTTTTGTAAAATCCATAAGGTTCCCATATTTCAGTTTTTAAGACCTTTATCCCTTCTGGAATTTCCTTTTCTAAAGATTCGTCAATACTGGGGACTTCACCGTTAGAGTGTGTATAAACTATGGGTTCATATCCTAATTGAGGAAGATACTTTACAAATTTCAGCCATCTTTGCACACCTGCTCCACCACTTGGTGGCCAATAGTAAGTGAGTATCAAGACTTTTTTCATAGTATTTTCCAGAAAAGGTTTTATAAAATCAATTCTTCAATTGATTCGTCCGACTTATTAGTTGGAGATGTAAATAAACTTAAATAAATAAAATACAAAACTAATAAAACCAAGATGAGTGAAGTGATTAAAGAAATTGGACTTCCAACATCAAATGATTTCCTTTTATATTGAAACTTGATGGTGTGATTACCAGCAGGAACATGTAAGCCTCTCAATAAATAATTCGTTCTAAAGTGATCTACTGGTTTGTCATCAATATATGCTTGCCAACCATTTTTGTAATAAATTTCTGAAAATACAACTATTTGATTCGCATCAGAATTAAATTCATAGATTAATTCATTAGGTTTGTATTGTTTCATTTCTATAGTACTATTTGCAGATTTAGACTGATATCCATCACCTAAAAGAGATTCAAATCTTTTATCAACGATAGCTGTAGTAGCAGGGTCAAAATTATTTTCATCAAACATTGAAGTCATTTCTTCGTCAGCACTTTCAACTAATTTGACTTCATCTACAATCCAAGCAGCGCCAAGTAAAGATGGGTTTTGCTGATATACCATTTTGCGATTTGCACCAGTTTGAGGATCTTGTACATCGTAATCCACAATGTACTTAACATTCATCATGTCAAAAATATTTTGTAGCCCAATCTTACTTGAAAAATCAAATATTTCTTGAATCGACATCAACTTTGCGCCATGATAACCTCCTAAAGATTTGTAAAAATAACTGGTACGCGTTTCAGAAGTTAGTGCTTTATAATTGGCAACTCTAAAACTTGTTAGTTTATTGAGAATAGACATTTTAGCAAAATTCTGCTCCACATTATTCAATGGCATATCAGCGATTTCATTCAATTTTTTAATTCTAGCATTAATAGAATCTTGCAACCAAGGTTTTTCATTAATTTCATTTTGCAATATGGCAATATCTTCTTGATAGACATTGTATGGAGTCAATTCACTTTCTATATCAGTCCAATAATTAAATTCTCCATTATCGTTTTTAGAATTATTCAAATAATCTAAACCGACTGGCACCATTTCTACCAACACTAAAACAGAAAGAGCAGCAACAAAAAGAGGTTTTTGAATTTTCTCCTTTAAGAATCCAAAAATCAATAAGAAAATAGCAGCAATAAAAAATATGGCTTTTAATGCATCTGTTCTTATAATAGAAATTCGAAATTCATACATGTTTTTAGCATAAGCCTCAAAATACACTTGATTTTCAAGTAAGAGTTGCTCAGGAACATTGTTTTGTGTCAATATTTGATTAATATAATTCTCATAACTCATAGCAGTATCGGTAGCGCCAGATGGAACGTGAAAAATGGATGTAGGTGAGATCAAAACTATTAAAACGAAAAAAGCTAGAACCCCTGTTCCTATATATAAAAGATTGACTTTTTCTTTAACTTTTTCTTTGTTTTTGAATAGATGATACAAAAATAATATTCCTAAAAGTGGTATGATTAATTCTGCAACCACCAAAATCATTGTAACAGACCTAAACTTGTTGTATAATGGGAAATACTGAATAAATAATTCAGAAAACTCCAAATAATTTTTACCCCAAGCTAGGAATATGGTCAACATCATTACAGTGCTTAGAAACCAAACCAACCTTTTGTTGATGATTGCCAAAACAATCAAAGCGAGTAATCCAATTAAGACAACAATTGTCATTTGTAACAAGGCAAAAACGACAACCATTAAACTTACTCCCATAAGCGGCCAATTCAATTTACCGTCACTAAATACTAAAGCCAATAAACTCAAAAAGCAAAAAATAACACCTATAAATACAGGACCATTGGTCAATCTTTGCTGTCCATAATATCCTCTTTCTGCAGTTGCTGGAAGTTCTGCTAAATTTAATCCTGCTTGTGCCAAAAACTCATCAATACTCAATGACTGTAATTCATCTTGCATTTTTTCTGTTAATTTTTCAGCGTTACTAGGATATAAAGTTTTGAGGTTTTTTAGCTCTGGATCATTATTTCCTCCCCCTTTTAGAGATGGGAACATAAAAGTGAAAGTTTCTCCAGTTCCATAACTCCAAGCCAAAATATAATCTGTTTCTAATCCGTCTTTAGGCTTAGTTTTGGTAGAATCTGATTTTCCAGCAGCTTTTTCAGCAGCTTCTTTTTGTAACTGTACAGGCGATTTTATAGTCAGTTCACTTTTACCTCTTATGGTTTCTTTTCCATATTCATACGTTCCCCACAACGATGGTAAACTTGTGAGTATTCCAAAAATTACAATAAGAACAGAAATACCTCCAATTTTACCTAAATCAACCCATTTTTTATTAAATGCTAATTTTGAAAAGAAGTATAATGCTATAAAACCAATAATAAAAAATGTATAATAAGTAATCTGAGGGTGATTACACCATAATTGAAGAGACAAAAATAAGGCAGCAATGATTCCGCCTTTGAGCAATTCTCCTCTGAAGAGCATAATAAATCCTGCAATAGTAGGTGCCATAAAACTTATCGCATTTACTTTACTCATGTGTCCTGCTTGCAAACTAACAAGGAAGAAACTAGAAAAACCAAAACCTATACTTCCTATTAATGCTATCCATGGGTCAACTTTGAGACACATTAACAAAATATAGAATCCCAGAAACATCATCCAAAGCATTGAAATGGGTCTCGGAAGCAATAAAGTAATGGCTTTGTAAAGATAACTAACCAAATTAGAATTATACTGTACACCAATTTGATCTGTTGGCATTCCTCCAAACATAGCATTTGTCCAAAGTGGCTCCTCTCCATATTCTGCTCGAAAATCAACAGTTTCTTTTGACATTCCTTTGTACTGTTTCAAATCGTGAGTTTCCAAGGCATTCCCTTGTAATGCAGGATAAAAATAAATGATACTAATCAAAAGTAAAATTCCTAATACAATGATGTGAGGAAGTATCTTTTCTTTGGTTATCTGAAGTTTCATATCAATCTTTTATTATTTCATCCAATCAATATATTCTGAATCATCTTTTTAAATTACTTTTTCCTTTTTTAGGATAACTCTTTTTTTCAGAATTTAGATTATCATTTACTTTTGAAATTTTATTTCTGAGTAATCCATTAAAAATAAGTATCAATACAGATATAAAATCAAAGTACTTCATAAAAAAAACTTGAAACGTAATAAATCCACATTAATATTGGGTACATTTCATCCAAATTAGCTTACTTAAATATAAATTTCTTCAGAATATATTTTTCTAAAGAATGGATCTTTTAAATTTGCAACAAACTGAATTGCTTCACCTATTGATTTCCATTTCTAGGTCTAATTCTTTTTTTTAACTTGAGGGATTTTGATGAAAAAACAGGGATCTTAATTGCACAACCATCTTTATTTGGTTTAAATCAAAATCTGTTACTTTCTTTTCGCTAACATTGCTTTAGTTGCATAATTTATAGGGTTCACCATATGCTTTGCAATAAAGGCTTATTCTAGACGCTCTAGAGTTAGGCTTCAATAATATACACCACATCATCTTTTATCGCAAACTGTATATTCAATAAACCTACAGTTTCTAATGCTACAGCAATTTTCTTAGTATGCTCTTCAATCTGTTCGATAATAAAATCACCGAGATTGTATGGAGGTAAAACAGCATAAGAATCTCCAGAGTGAATTCCAGCAGGCTCTATATGTTGCATTATTCCAATGATATAAACATTTTCACCGTCACAAATGGCATCTGCTTCGGCTTCAATTGCACCTCCTAAAAAGTGATCCAAAAGAATTTTATTATCAGGCATGTCTTTAAGAATGTCCACAACGTGATGTTCTAAGTCATCTTCATTGATTACAATTTTCATTTTTTGCCCACCTAAAACGTAAGAAGGTCTTACCAATAATGGAAACCCTAAATCTTTCGACAATTCGATGGCTTGTTCAGCACTTTCTACCACTCCAAATTCTGGATAAGGAATGTCTAAATCTTTGAGTAAAGAAGAAAAACTTCCTCTATCCTCAGCCAAATCCAATGCTCGGTAACTTGTACCTAATATTTTAATTCCAAATCTATCTAACTTTTCTGCCAATTTCAAAGCGGTCTGACCTCCCAACTGAACAATTACACCAACAGGATTTTCGTGTAGAATAATATCGTAAATGTGCTCCCAAAAAACTGGTTCGAAGTATAATTTATCAGCAGTATCAAAATCTGTAGAAACAGTTTCTGGATTACAATTAATCATAATCGTTTCGTAACCACATTCTTTTGCTGCTAAAACCCCGTGAACACAACAGTAATCAAACTCGATACCTTGTCCAATTCTATTAGGTCCTGAACCTAGAACAATCACTTTTTTCTTGTCAGAAACTTTAGATTCGTTTTCTTTTTCAAAAGTAGAATAGTAAAATGGTGTTACCGCTTCGAACTCAGCGGCACAAGTATCCACTAATTTGTAAACTCGTTTCACGCCCAATTCTGCTCTTTTTGTAAACACTTCACTTTCTAGACATTTTAGCAAATGAGCAACTTGTCTATCTGCATATCCTTTTTGTTTTGCTTCCAGCATCAATTCTTCTGTGATATTGGAAACATTAAATTTTTCAATTCTTTTTTCTAATAAGATTAAATCTTCAATCTCTCTCAAGAACCATTCATCAATTCTGGTTTTTTCTTTGATGGTTTTGAATGGAATTCCCATTTTTATAGCATCGTAGATATGAAACAAACGATTCCAACTTGCAAATTCTAGACTGTGTAAAATCTCATCTTGGTTTTTGAGTTCTTTTCCATCTGCTCCCAATCCATTTCTACCTATTTCTAAAGACTGACAAGCTTTTTGAAGTGCTTCTTGGAAAGTTCTTCCAATTCCCATCACTTCACCTACAGATTTCATTTGAAGCCCCAATCTTCTATCAGAACCTTTGAACTTATCAAAATTCCATCTTGGTATTTTCACGATTACATAATCCAATGTAGGTTCAAAAAGTGCTGATGTAGATTTAGTAATTTGATTGCTCAATTCATCTAAATTATAACCAATTGCCAATTTAGCAGCAATTTTTGCAATCGGATATCCAGTAGCTTTGGATGCTAAAGCAGAAGATCTACTCACTCTCGGATTGATTTCAATGGCAATGATTTTCTCTTCTTCATCATCACTTACAGCAAACTGAACATTACAACCACCAGCAAAATCACCGATAGAACGCATCATTCTAATTGCTAAATTTCGCATTCTTTGATAAGCAGTATCACTCAATGTCATAGCAGGAGCCACAGTAATGGAATCTCCAGTATGAATACCCATAGGATCAAAATTTTCTATCGAACAGATAATTACTACATTGTCATTTTTATCTCTAAGTAACTCCAATTCATATTCTTTCCAACCCAAAACAGCTTTATCAATCATCACCTCGTGAATTGGTGATGCGTGCAAGCCTCTATTTAATAATTCATCAAATTCAGATTCTTTGAAAACAAAAGAAGCTCCTGAACCTCCCAAGGTATATGAAGCTCGAATACAAAGAGGATAACCAAATTTTTGAGCGATTTCTTTTCCTTCCAAAAAACTTTTTGCTGTCGCTTGTGGCGCCATATCGATGTTCAATTCGGACATCAAATTTCTAAAAAGTTCTCTATCTTCAGTTATCTTAATAGCATCGATGTCAACACCTAATATTCTTACATTATGCTCTTCCCAAATCCCAATATCGTTACATTCCATACAAAGATTCAAGGCAGTTTGCCCACCCATTGTGGGCAACACTGCATCAATGTTGTGTTTTTCGAGAATTTCAACAATCGATTCTGGAGTAAGCGGCTTAAGATAGACATTATCAGCAGTAACTGGATCTGTCATAATTGTTGCTGGATTGGAATTGATGAGCGTAACCTCAATTCCTTCTTCTCTCAACGACCTTGCTGCTTGTGACCCAGAATAGTCAAATTCGCATGCTTGCCCAATAACGATGGGACCACTTCCTATAATTAATATTGATTTAATAGACTTGTCTAATGGCATAATTATAATTTGTTTGCAAAACTACTATTACGAAATTAAATACCTCAAAAATTCAATCAAAAAAACTGAAATATTATTAACAAGTGGAAAAAAGAGGAATTTTGTGAAATAATATTTTAAAGATAAAAAGACATAACTTCAAAAAAAATGTATTTTTGCCCCTTCATCAATGAAAAATAATCCTTACTACATAATAACTGGTGCGCCAAGTACGGGCAAGACATCTATTCTCAACGAATTATCAAAACGTGGTTTTAAATGTCACAGTGAAATTGCACGACAAGTAATTCGAGAAAATTTAGATTCGGGATTAGAAATTTTTCCTTGGAATCAAATGCAGTTGTTTAGTGATATGGTTTTGGACAGGATGAAAACTTTGGTGCAACAATTTGAACCTTCTGAATTACAATTCCTTGACAGAAGTATGGTAGATTTGATTGGCTACATGAATTTTGCAGGAAAAGAAGCCCCAAAACATTATATAGAAGAAGCTTTAAAAGTTGGCTATGCCAAAAAAGTATTTTATTTACCCATTTGGAAAGAAATTTACACCAACGATGAAGAGCGAAAAGAAAGTGCAGAAGAAGCTTTCAAAATTGCGTCTTCATTATATAAAGCTTATGATGATTTAGGCTTTGAAATCATTGAAGTTCCTTTAAAAAGTATTGAAGAAAGAGTGGAGTTCATTCTTCAAAAATGTCAAGAATTTGATTTGAAAGAATCTGCTAGTTAGAAGTTAGTTGCTGTTCTCTTATTTCATTCAATTCAATATTATCATTTAATAAAATCTATTTTGAGATTGGCTTTGAATATGTATATTTGCAAGTAAATAATTTGTAACTCATTTATAGCCATGACAAAGATATTAGTAATCGATGATGAAAGACCAATAAGAAGCACATTGCAGGAAATTCTAGAATTTGAAAAATTCAAAGTAGAAACTGCTGAAGATGGTGCTGTTGGTTTGGAAATGATTTTGAATAATAAATATGATTTAATTCTTTGCGATATCAAAATGCCTAAAAAAGATGGAATGGAGGTCTTGGAAGAAGCCATTTCCAAAGGCATTGACGTTCCTTTTGTAATGATTTCTGGTCATGGAAATATTGAAACAGCAGTTGAAGCCATCAAAAAAGGAGCTTACGATTTTATTGAAAAACCTTTAGATTTAAATAGGACGCTTGTTACTCTTAGAAATGCGCTTGAAAAGACTGACATTGTAAAAGAAATAAAAGTACTAAAAAGAAAAGTCAGTAACGGAAAAATTACCGACATCATAGGTGAATCAGAGGCAATAATGAAAATCAAACAGATGATTGACAAAGTGGCTCCAACTGATGCTAGGGTATTGATTACTGGACCGAATGGTGCTGGAAAAGAGTTGGTGGCACGTCAACTTCACGAAAAAAGCGAAAGAGCGAAAATGCCATTTATTGAAGTCAACTGTGCTGCTATACCTTCAGAATTGATAGAAAGTGAATTATTTGGACACGAAAAAGGTGCTTTTACTTCAGCGATAAAAACTAGAGAAGGAAAGTTCGAATTAGCGAGTGGAGGATCCATATTTTTGGATGAAATTGGTGATATGTCAGCTTCTGCTCAAGCAAAAGTATTGAGAGCTTTGCAAGAAAATAAAATTACTCGTGTGGGTGGTGATAAAGAAATAAAAGTAGATACTAGAGTTTTTGCCGCAACCAATAAAGATTTAGCAAAAGAAATTGCCGAGGGTAATTTTAGAGAGGATTTATATCATAGACTCAATGTGATTCCAATCCACGTTCCTTCTTTGAATGATAGAAAATCTGACATTCCAATTTTAGCTGATTATTTTCTAGAAATGATTTGTTCTGATCAAGGCATTCCTGCCAAAACAATTTCTAAAGATGCTTACGAAGCACTCAAAGAGGTGAATTGGACTGGAAATATCAGAGAATTGAGAAATATTATCGAACGACTTATTATTTTATGTAGCGACAAAATCTCAGCAGAAGATGTAAAGTTGTATGCT
Source organism: Flavobacteriales bacterium (assembly GCA_018401455.1). Taxonomy (GTDB): domain Bacteria; phylum Bacteroidota; class Bacteroidia; order Flavobacteriales_D; family Parvicellaceae; genus Parvicella. The sequence continues at coordinate 75,824 of JAGYKU010000005.1, read as the reverse complement.
AATGTGAAGTAATTAAAGCTTTTTCACCATTTTCCAATAATTGGAATTCTCCCTTCAGCCAATTTGTCCATTTCTTTTTGCATAGTTTCTACTACCATTTTGTTGATTTGTTCAATTTCTAGTGGATTGTCGATAGCACTTTCGTGATATTCATCCAAATAAATGGGAGGCAAAATACTCAATGTAATTTGAGAAGGTAAAGGCAATGAAATATGAGGAAAATGACCAATGTGCCAACCAAAAGGAAAGGACCAATAAATTGGCCAAGAGTGTAGTTTGAACATTTTTGTCAGTTGGGTTCTTCTAGCAAATTGTTCTCCAGAAGACAGCACAAAAAGTGTTTCTCCTCCACCTATTCCAACAATGGGAACAATGGGAACTTTCGCTCTCAAGGCTAGTTTTATATAACCCAAATGTTCAAAAAAATCTATTTTATTTCTATCAACAAAAGCCTTACTGTTTTCTCTATCTCCACCAGGATAAACCGTTAAAGCATTTCCAGACTTCAAAGCATTTAGAGCACTTTCGGGATTGGCATCCAACATTCCAAAACTTTCGTCACCTAAATTCAAAACATCTGTAAGTTCTTTAAAAACTTTATGAACTAAAACTGACATCTTTGGTTTATTGTCCAAACTGTGATATTTGCCTAGCCATAAATAAGATTCGGGAATAAAATAAACACCTAAATGATTTCCAACTCCAAGAAAAGGGGTGTCGGGAATATTCTCGAGTCCTATATACTTTACCCTATAGTATTTCTCCATAGCGGGCAAAATAAAGTTACTTACTTTTCTTGCTAAAGTTGTTTTTTGGGGTGTCATTATGTTAATTGTTTCAAATTAATATTTGTAATTATACAAATGTAGGTTAATTAAATTCAACTAAAGTTAAGTAAAGTTAATCTTTAAAGGGATTATATATTTTTGAAATAATCTCAATTAAAAAAATACTATCTAATTTTAAACAATTTCTGAGCATTTGCAGTTGTTATTTTTGCAATTTCATCTACCGAAACTTCAAATATATCTGACAATTTATCTGCAATAAGAGGCAAATAACTGCTTTGGTTTCTTTTTCCTCTAAAAGGTATTGGCGCCAAATAAGGAGCGTCAGTTTCCAAAATAAAGTTTGATAAATCATAATTTATAATTGTTTCCGCCAACCCACTGTTTTTGAAAGTCACAACACCTCCAATTCCCATTAAGAAATTGCCATAACTGAGTATTTTCTCAACTTCTTTTTGTCCGCCCGTAAAGCAATGAAAGACACCCGACAAACTAGCGTCATTATGTTGATTGAGTACTTCAAAAATTTCATCAAAAGAAGATCTAGCGTGAATTACAATCGGTAAATTCAATTCTTTTGCCCATTCTATTTGCGTTGCAAAAGCCTCTTTTTGAATTTCTAATGTAGAAACATCCCAATATAAATCAATTCCTATTTCCCCTACTGCAATATATTTATAAGGTGCTTTTTCCTTTTCAAAAAGCAATTCTTTCATTTTTGCCAATGTATTCTTGTAGGTCGATTCTTCAACTGAACAAGGATGCAAGCCCATCATCGGAAAAAAAACATCTGGGGAACTTTTGACCAAGTTATGCATTCCTTCTATGGACTCTAAATCTATATTAGGCAATAAAATTTGATGCACGCCTTTTGCCAAACACAAAGCAATTTCTTCTTTTCTATCCTCATCAAAATCTTTAGCGTATAAGTGTGAATGTGTGTCAATCAGCATTTTACTTTTCCTTTTGTTGTTTGAACTGCGAAGTTATACATTATTAACGATACTGATGATAAACTTGCAAAATGAGAATATTAAAATATTTTTTATTTTTTCTTGTCAATATTCCAAAGTTATACTAGTTTTGCACTCCCAATTTCTACTGAATGCCTGAGTGGCGGAACTGGTAGACGCGCACGACTCAAACTCGTGTTCCACTGGAGTGTCGGTTCGATTCCGACCTCAGGTACAAAAAACAGTAAGGAGCAAGAGTCTCGAACAAGAGACTCTCTCCGAATGTTTTCCCTCAAAACTCAAACTCAAACTCATACTTAATAAGATTTTTATTTCTTTGTAATTCAATAATTACTCATAAAACATCATTTGATTCACTAACACTAAAAAGGTGTTTAACAGTTTCTAGTTGGAATAAATCAGCGAATAGCTACTTCATCAGTGCTATCTGCGTTCTATAAAAACCAACTCATGGAACACTGATGACGCTGATTTTTATGATTTACGCAGATTTGTTCAGAAATCAAAACGATATTTCAATATATATAAATTCAAAACAGCAGTTTCAAATAATTACTTTTGAAACGATAACGTTATAAAGAAGTTTTGCAATTGTTTTTAGTTGGATCAAATCAGCGAATATCTGCTTCATCTGTGCTATCTGCGTTCTATAAAAACCAACTCATAGAACACTGATGACGCTGATTTTTATGATTTACGCAGATTTGTTCAGAAATCAAAACGATATTTCAATATATAAATTCAAAACAGCAGTTTCAAATAATTACTTTTAAAAAGATAACGTTATAAAGAAGTTTTGATATTCTTTTTAGTTGGATCAAATCAGCGAATACCTGCTTCATCTGTGCTATCTGCGTTCTATAAAAATTAACTAATTGAAACAAATATCACGTTTCTATTCATAGTATTAAACCATAAAACTTACTTCTTCCTTTTAAATTTTACTATATTTGGAATCAATAACTCATTTATTGAATCAATAATGTCGAATATATCACTTGTAATAGAAGAAAGAGCATCCGAAATTGGAGACTTTATCGTTGGTAGATTATTGCCATTTCGTCAAAAGAGAGCCGTAGGTCCTTTTGTGTTTATTGACCACATGGGCCCAGCAAAAATGTCAGAAAATGAAAACTTAGATGTTTTAGCACATCCTCATATCGGACTTTCTACACTCACCTATTTGTTTGAAGGATCCATAATGCACAAGGATAGTATCGGTTCGGAATTGGAAATCAAACCTGGTGCTGTAAACTGGATGACAGCAGGAAAAGGGGTTGTTCATTCTGAGAAAACTCCAGATTATCTGAGAAATTCAGAAAAAATACTTCATGGATTGCAAATTTGGGTGGCATTGCCCAAAGAATTGGAAGAAATTGAACCTTCATTTCATCACATCAAAGAAAAAGAAATTCCTAAATGGGAAGAATTTGGTGTGAAAATTAAACTTATTGCTGGTGAAGCCTTCGGTAAAAAATCTCCTGTTCCTGTCCACAGTAGTTTGTATTTTATTGAAATCAAAAGTGAAGAATCACAAACCTTAGAAATTGGTAATGAATTATTTGGAGAAAGCGCCCTTTATATACTTGAAGGTCATATCACAACTGATGGCAACCAATATTCACAAAAACAAATTCTTATTGCTAAAAACAGTCAACTTTGCTCTTTTGAAATTGGTGCAAACAGTACTATTTATATTTTTGGAGGAACACCTTTTCCAGAGAAAAGATTCATCAATTGGAATTTTGTTTCTTCTAGAAAAGAAAGAATCGAAAAAGCAAAAGAAGATTGGATTCAACAAAAATTCCCTAAAATTCCTAATGAAACTGGATTTGTACCTTATCCATCATTATGATTGATTTGTATTTAAAACTTCAAAAACCTTTTAAACCCAATCCATTGTCCTTCAAAAAAACCAACTTTGTTGTAAGGATTGTCTATAATTCCAATCTTGTATTCTTCATTTGGCGCTTCGTAAGTCCCGAAAATTAAATCCCACCAAATGAAAAAAGTGCTGTAGTTTTTGTTGTAGTGTTTTTCGTCAATACTGTGGTGTAATTTGTGAGCTGCTGGGCTTATTAAAATATACTTTCCTATAAAACCTAACTTCCAATTCACATCTGCATGAAGTAAATATTGGTACATTTCTCTAAAGGCATACACCCAAAAAATATTGATGATAGGCACACCTAAAACTGCAAAAAAGAAACCAGTAAAAACATAGTAAATACCTGCTTCTACCAAATGTCCTCTCGTAGTCGTGAGCAAATTAAATTCTTCGGCAGAATGATGATAAGCATGCAATTCCCAAAAAGGTTTGATGTGCATAAAACGATGCCCTATGTAATGTTTGAAATCTGTGACAATAAAAACAAAGGCAAATTGCAAATAGACGTTAGAAATGTAATTGGCTAATTTAAAATCTACAAATTTTGAAAAAATACTCGCAAAAAAATAGAAGATTCCTAAAGTAAAAATAAAGTATAAAACTTCATAAATTTTAAAGACACTCAAAAAATAAGACCACAAATCAATTTTGGCCGAACCACTTGGCTTTATTATCAATCTTCTCAATCCACTTTTTTGCCATCCCAAAGCAATTAGATCTATAATAACCGCAATCAATGAAAGAGCAACTCCAGTTAAAATAAGTTTCCATGTTACTTTAGTAATCTGAGTAGCATCTAAAAAGAGTTTTCTTAGTTTTTCTGGTTGTTCTTCAAATAAAGAAAGTTTCTCTCTGTAGTACCATAGCATAGCGCTAATTAAAATTGCAACAATAGCAAACAGTATGAGTCGTTTTTTCTTTTTCACTAGATACATAAATTGTAAAAGTAATCAAACTAGATTAATTTAGAATATGGTATTAACATTATTCCCAAAAATGATTTCAATTTTTAGACAAAACAACTATCTTTGCGTTAGAAATTTAATCAAATTCAAAATAATATGTGGCAAAGACCTCAAACTGTATATTTAGCATTGGTGGTAGTATTAATGACTTTAACATTGTTTTTTCCATTTGCTTTTTTTCCTACTAAAGAAGGTGATGTAACTTTTTATCTTTTTGGAGTGAGCAAAAACACCGCAAACATCAATACTTGGTTCCCTTATTTTATTACAGTTGCTTTATCACTTGCTTTGGCATTGTTTAGCATTACCCAATTCAAAAACAGAAAACGTCAATTGAACTTAGGCAAAATCAATTATTTATTGCTAATTCTTACCGTTGCAATGCTTTTTGTGGATAATTACACTTTAGCAAAAAAGTTAGGCATCGATGAAAAAGATATTCAATATGGTATTGGAATGTTTCTTCCTGTTGCCTCTTTTGCTTTTATTTTCTTGGCAAATCGTGGCATTAAAAAAGATGAAGAGCTAGTAAAATCTGTAGATAGATTGAGGTAGGGATTGGTTGAAAGTTAGTTTTTAACTGTTGGCGATTTTTTACTAACTCTAAAAATCATAAGTCCTCAAACCAAACCTCAAACTTTCAACACCAACTTTCAACCGTTTAATAATCAGCAATAAAAAAAAGTGTATCAATAGACAACTTTTGTATATTTGTAGCATTATTAAACTATCTAACCTATCAAACAACTTTTAGATTCAAATTTACGTCAAACCTATACTTTTGATAAACAAAACACTAATATGAAATCAATATTTACATTCTTACTACTACTTTTAATCGGTTCTAATGTTTGGAGTCAAACGAATATTACCATCGGAACGGGAACGCAAGTAAATTCTCCTACCACCTACCCTGCTCCTTATGGGAATTGGTATTGGGGATCAAAACATCAAATCTTAATTACAGCTTCAGAACTTAATGCCGCTGGAATGTCATCTGGAAATATCTTGGGACTTAGTTTTAATGTTCAAAATGCCAATGGAACTCCACTTTCAGGATTTCAAATTAGAATTGGAAACACTGCTTTATCTCAATTTGGAGGTGGGACTCAATTTCAAGGAGGTTTGACCACGGTATTTGGCCCAACCAATTATTCTGAAACCAATGGCTTAAATTTTCATTCATTCAGTTCACCGTATTTCTGGGATGGTGTTTCCAACATCATTGTCGAAACTTGTTTTAACAATAGTGCTTTTACCAACAATGCACAAATGACTTACACTCAAACAGGTAACAATTCTGTTTTATATAATTTTCAAGATGCATCAGGAGTTTGTGGTGCGCCTCAACAAGCGACTTCCAATCTAAGACCTAATATTGTTTTCCAATATCAAGTTCCTAACATTCCTCCAATAGCGGGTTTCAATGCAAGTACAACTAGCACTTGTTCTGGTGACGTTACTTTTTTTGACAATTCATTCAACAACCCAACTTCTTGGCTTTGGGATTTCGGAGATGGAAATACTAGCACTCTACAAAACCCTTCTCATTCTTATACTTCTACTGGTCAATTTACAGTTTCGCTTACTGTAACGAATGCTTTTGGTTCTGATACAGAAACTATAACAAATTATATTGATGTAAACCTTTCTGGAAATTCACCTGTAACTGCTTCTTGTACGCCAATGACTCAAGATGGCTCTCTAGGATTTGGAATTACGAATGTCACTTTCAATTCTATCAATAAAAATTCTGGAAATGCTTCCGAAGGATATTCAGATTTCACTTGCGATCAAACCACAGTTTATGCAGGACAAACTTACTCATTTTCTGCTACACACAGCGCTCCTACTTTTCATAATTGTAAAGCTTGGATAGATTGGAATAATGATGGCGTTTTTAATCCTACTACTGAGTTAATCGCTTCTTCTACAAGTGCAAATGGAACCTCAGCGTCTGTTGTTATTCCTTCTAATGCGGTATTGAATACAGCTTTAAGAATGAGAGTTATTGCTGATTATGATTTATCAACTCCTCCAGGCCCATGTGTAAATCCACAGTATGGACAATGCGAAGATTACACTGTATTTGTTGAGCAATTACAACTCAAACCCGAAGCTAATTTCACTTCCAACAAAATTATAACTTGTGACGGCACTGTTTCATTTAGTGATTTATCTACAAATATTCCAATCGGATGGGCATGGGAATTTGGTGATGGAGGCATCAGTGTAGCAAAAAACCCAACACATACCTATACCACAGACGGAACATATTCTGTTCAATTAATTGCTACAAATACCTATGGAAGTGATACGATAATTTTGACAGATTATATCACTGTAGATTTAAGTAAGAATTTAATAGATGCTGCTTGCACGCCAATTACTTTTGACCATTGTTGTGGATATGGAATATACAAAGTAGAAATTGCGACCATTAATAATAGTACAATAGGCGCAGAAGAAGGATATCAAGATTTCTCTTGCGAACACAATACTAAAGTGGCTAAAGGTGGAAATTATAGTATTGAAGTAAGAACTGGCACATCAAATCCTCAAGATACTAAAGTTTGGATTGATTATAACAATGATGGTATTTTTGATAATCCTTCTGAACTCGTCTTCACAAGTTTGAATAGCATCAATCCAATAGGAAATATTTCTATTCCAACAGGAGGAGTTGTGGAAGACACCTATCTGAGAATGAGAGTTTCTTCAACAGAAATAGGAGGAACACTTAACGGTTGTAACAATCATCAAAGAGGTCAGACAGAAGATTATGGAATTTTTATTGAAGGTGATGTTAGTGTTTCAGAAACAATTAGTAACAATGTAAAAGTATATCCCAACCCAAGTGATGGACTTTTTAATATTACATCTCAAAATGACATCAATAATATTGTAATTTATAATTTAGTAGGTCAAAATGTATATCAACTTGTTAACTTTAAAGGTTCAAATTTTCACTCTATTGACTTGACAAATTTATCCAAAGGAACTTATTTTATACAATTGACAGATTCAAATAACGCAATTGCAACAGAAAAAATTATTATACATTAGATTTGTGAAAAAGAAGTTGTACATATTGATCATATTCTGTTTACTTTTCGTTTTCAAATCGAATGCGACTCATATTGTAGGCGGAAATATAGGTTATGAGTACATAGGTGAAATTGGTAATCTTTATAGATATAAAGTAATCTTAACAACTTATGCTGACTGTGGGGTCAATTCATCTGAGCCACAACCAGGAGCCATACAGCCTATAGGTATCTACACTCATGATGTTCAAAATAACCCTACTGGTGGTGTTCAAAAACAGTTATACGCTACATTAAGTATGAATTTGATTCACACAGTAATCAAATCAGACTCTACTTTAAGCTGCAATTTTAACATAAATAGTTGCACCGCTATTGGTATTTACGAAGGATTTATTGACCTTCCTCTTAATTATAACGGATATCATATTCATTATGAAAGATGTTGTAGAAGTGATTTATTAACCAACCTAGATTATCAACAAGGAATGGCTTTTCATGCTTATATTCCTCCTCCAATCTTGGAAAATAATTCTCCAAAGTATAATAATGACCCTGTCACGTTAAAATGTGTTGGTGATACTATAACAATAAATAATTTAAGTTTTGACTTAGATAACGATGATTTGATATACAGTTTAGTGACTCCATTAAGTGGAGTTACAAACACATTCAATATAGCTCCGCCTCCGCATCCTTTTTTACCTAATCCCATTCAAAAAATAATCTATGAAAGTGGTTATACCGCTACAAATATTTTTGGAGAAAGTGGTTATTGTAGTATCAATTCGAACACTGGGGACATTACTTTTTATTCAAATAAAGTTGGAGGTTTTGTTTATTCAGTCGAAATAAAGGAATTTAGAAATGGCAACTTGATAGGAATTTCGAGATGTGATTATAATATTTTTGTTGTTGGTAATCCCAATGCTGGACTAAACACAAGTAAAAACCTTATTGAAAAATATAAAGTATTCCCTAATCCAAATAATGGATTATTTGAAATTCAAAATATTAATAACATTAAAGAAATTTCAATTTTTAATTTATATGGACAAAATGTTTTTTTAGAAACAAACATTAATTCCACTAACGAAAATCACTCTATTGATTTAACACATTTATCCAAAGGAACTTATTTTATACAATTGACAGATTCAAATAACGCAATTGCAACAGAAAAAATTATTATACAATAAAAACATGCTAAAAAAATTAATCATTCTATCCATATTCAGTTTATTCATAAGTTTACAAACTTATGCCACTCACTTGATAGGAGGAAACATCGGCTACGAATATATTGGTCAATTTGGAAGTAATTACAGATTCAAACTAATATTGACGACTTACACCGATTGTACTTCTGCTTCACAAATTCCACAACCAGAAAATCCTATTCAACCAGTAGGAGTTTACACTCACAATGTTCAAAATGACCCCACTGGAGGGGGAAATAAAACTTTGTTGACAACTGTTAACGTTAATCTCGTTTCTCAAAATATCATTCAGCCCAATCAACCCAGTAATTGCAGTGTAGGTGCTGGATCTTGTATTTTTAAAGGAGTTTATGAAGGCTTTGTGGATTTACCTCTCAATTTTACAGGATACCATATTGTTTATGAAAGATGTTGTAGAAATAACTCTATCGTAAATTTACAACCACAACAATCTATGGCGTTTTATGCTTTTATTTCGCCTCCACTTTTAGGCAATAGTTCTCCTGTTTTTACAGATGACCCAATTCCTTTTTTATGTGTGGGTGATACTACGACCATTTTAAATTCTGCCTTTGATCCTGATGGAGATTTACTTACATTTACATTTGTAACGCCTTATAATGGTGTTGCTACTAATGTAAATCCTGCTCCTGCTCCTCAAACTCCTACCCTTACCTACCCTATTCAAAATGTAGGTTATGCTGGGGGTTACAGTACTGCTCAACCATTTGGTGCCGGTGGTTTTAATAGCATTAATGGTTCCACTGGACTTACTACTTATTATCCACCAACAACTGGAGATTATGTTGTAGCAATAGAAATTCGAGAATATAGAAATGGAAATTTAATTGGAATTACAAGAAGAGATTTACAACTTTTAGTGTTGAATTGTCCACCTAATCCTGCTCCGGTAATTGATCCTAATCTTGGTACAACTAATAATGTATTTAATATTGAAGAAGGAGAAACATTATGTTTTACTTATGGTTATTCTGATCCCGCAACAGATAATGTGACTATTACTTCTTCTGGTGCAATTTTCGACCCTGCACTAACCAATCCTCCTGCAACGATTACTTCTCCTGTAACAGGAGCCATAAGTGCTTCTGCAGATTTTTGTTGGACAACTGCTTGTGGTCAAGCACGAACTGCTCCATACCAGTTTCAAATCTCTGCTACAGATGATGGCTGTCCGCCCAATTCTGCTAATAATGTTTATGAAATATTTGTAAACCCTGTTCCTCCTCCAGTTTCTATTTCTGGAGCACAAGTGATTTGTCAATTTGGAACTGAAACTTACACCACACCTCAGGTTGCTGGACAAACCTACAACTGGACAGTTACTGGTGGAAATATTGTTGCCGACAACGGAAATAGTATTGATATTGAATGGACAAATGTTGGTGCAGCTTCGGTTTCGGTGTCTGCTACTAATCAATTTGGATGTTTGTCTTCAAGTATAGAATATCAAACAACCATAACACCCGCTCCTTCAGTAGATGCTGGATTGGAACAAACAATTTGTGAGGGTGAATCAATAACACTTTCTGGAACTACTACTGCTGGGCCAGGTTTTATAGCAAGTTGGACACCTAATATTAATATTACTGGAGGAACTACTTTAACACCAACAGTTTCTCCAACTGACACTACTCAATATACACTTTTAATAGATATTGGAGGTGGTTGTTTTGGAGTGGATTCTGTAATGATAAATGTGAGTATTCCTGATGTTGAAGCAGGTGTTGACACAACAATTTGTAATGGAGATTCTGTTCAATTACAAGGATTTATAAGTAACGGAACTTTCACTTGGACTCCTACAACCTCTCTTTCTGACCCCAATGTGCTAAATCCTTTTGCATCGCCTACTAATACTACAACATACTACTTAGAACAAACCAATTCTGAAGGTTGTATCAAGACAGATTCAGTTGTGGTTAATGTGAGCCCAAGTTTTACGCTTACCACAAGTAATGATACAGCAGTTTGTGAAAACAATTGTGTAACACTTTCAGTATCTGGCGCCTCAACTTACGCTTGGGAACCGAGTATCAGTTTGGATGACTCAACATTATCTAATCCGCTTGCTTGCCCAATTGCAACAACCACTTACACTGTAATTGGTTTTACTGGCGTTTGTACAGATACTAATCAAGTAACTGTAACTATTAACAATACTCCTTCAGTTGACGCAGGATTAGACATTTCAATTTGTGAAGGTGACACCATTCAATTGAATGCAACAGGAGCTGTGGATTATCTTTGGTCACCTAATGTAAACATTAGTGATGTAACTATTGCCGATCCATTCGTTTCTCCTTCTGCTACGCAACAGTATATTGTTACGGCTACTGATATCAGTGGTTGTGAAGATAGTGATACCATTGTGGTGACTGTAAATCCTTTGCCTACTACTGATGCTGGTGAGGATAAAGGTATTTGTATCAGTACTAGTAATGGTGGTTCTGTGGCTTCTGAAACCCTTGATGGTGCTGGATCTGGAACGCCTATTTGGACTCCTACTTCTGGTTTGAGTGATCCGAATATTTTCACGCCTATTATCAATCCTGCTGTGGATACGGAATATATTCTTACTGTAACAGATGGTAATGGTTGTGTGGATACGGATACGGTTTTTGTTACTGTTTTTGACGAAGTACCTACGGAGGCTGGTGCAGATACTACGATTTGTCCAGGTGATACGATTATGATTGGGGGGAATCCTTCTGCGGAAGGTGCCAATACTACTTATCTTTGGTCGCCAGCGGGATTGTTGGATGATCCTACTTCGGCCAATCCAATGGCGTTTCCTACGGTGACGACTATGTTTTATTTGGTGACCAACAATGATACTTGTAATGGGATTGATTCTATAGAAATTACGATGAGAAGTTTACCGAATATCTCGGCTGGAAGTGATGATGCTATTTGTATCAATGATACGATTCAACTTTCGGCTTCAGGGGCGGTGGATTATGTTTGGAATACACAAGTTTCGCTTTCTGATTCTTTAATTAATAATCCTTTGGCTTTTCCAACGGTAACTACGGAATATATTGTGACAGGAACGGATGTTTTTGGTTGTACGAATGCGGATACGGTTGAGATTACGGTGAATAATTTACCTGTTGTGGATGCTGGTCTTAACGATACGATTTGTGTGGGTGATTTTGCTCAACTTCAGGCTTCTGGGGCATTGAATTACGTTTGGTCGCCTGCGGATAGTCTTTCGAATGTGGCTATTGCGAATCCTATTGCGGATCCTTCTGCTACGACTGATTATATTGTTACGGGTACGGATGGAAATTTGTGTGTGAATTCAGATACGGTAAGAATTGTGGTAAATGATTTGCCTATTGTGGATGCAGGAAATGATGAAGTGATTTGTATTGGGGATACGATTCCTCTTTTGGCAACTGGAGCAGCAAATTATGTATGGTCTCCAACACCTGATTTAAGTGATTTGACCATTGCCAATCCTGATGCTTTTAATACAATAACCACCACTTTTTATGTTACAGGTACGGATGCCAATGGCTGTTCTAATACAGATTCTATTGAAATATTTGTAAATCTTTTGCCGGTGGTAGTTGCCAGCGGTGATGTGGCTATTTGTCTGAATGATGATACGCAATTACAAGCCTCTGGAGCGAATACTTATATTTGGTCTCCTGCTTCTGGTTTGTCGAATGCAACGATTGATAATCCTATGGCGAGTCCTACAATAACTACTGAGTACGTTGTGACTGGAACGGATGGTAATAGTTGTGTAAACACGGACACAGTTCTGGTTACGATATTTAATTTACCTGTTGTGGATGCAGGTCTTAACGATACGATTTGTGTGGGTGATTTTGCTCAACTTCAGGCTTCGGGGGCATTGAATTACGTTTGGTCGCCTGCGGATAGTCTTTCGAATACTACTATTGATAATCCTATTGCGGATCCTTCTGCTACGATGGATTATATTGTTACGGGTACGGATGGAAATTTGTGTGTGAATTCAGATACGGTAAGAATTGTAGTAAATGATTTGCCTATTGTGGATGCAGGAAATGATGAAGTAATTTGTATTGGGGATACAGTTTCTCTTTTGGCTACTGGGGCTTTGAATTATGTTTGGTCACCAACACCAGATTTAAGTGATTTGACCATTGCTAATCCTGATGCTTTTAATACTGCAACCACTACTTTTTATGTTACTGGTACGGATGGTAATGGTTGTGTGAATGTGGATTCTGTGGAGGTAGCGGTGAATATTTTACCTGTTGTCTCAGCGGGGAACGATGTTCAGGTTTGTATTGGGGATAGTGTTCAATTACAGGCTTCGGGGGCAAATAATTTTGTTTGGTCTCCTGCTCTGGGATTGTCGAACACCAATATTCCTAATCCTATGGCAGGACCTAGTGATACAACTAGTTATGTTGTGAATGGCACAGACAATAACAATTGTGTGAATTCGGATACGGTTGTGGTAATTGTAAATCCTTTACCTACAATTGATGCAGGAAATGATGTGGACATTTGTATTGGAGGAAGTGCTAATCTTTTGGCTTCAGGGGCTGATTCATATACTTGGTCGCCTTCTAATTCTTTAGACAATAATACCATTGCAACCCCTATTGCTTCGCCTGATAGTACTACGCTTTATTTGGTAGTAGGAATTGATTCGAATAGTTGTGTAAATAGCGATACTGTGATGGTAAATGTATTTAGGATTCAGACTTCTCCTGATACTGCTGTTTGTCCGGGGGAAAGTGTGCAGTTGAACGTGTTTGGTTCTGTGGGCAACGCTTATACTTGGACGCCTGTAACAGGACTTTCTGATGCTACAATTTCAAATCCTGTGGCTACGCCTACTGCTTCTACTACTTATTTTGTTACCGTTTCAAACATTGCTGGTTGCGTAGATCAAGATAGTGTAGTCGTGAGTATTTACAGCGAACCTACGGCTTCTTTCGATTATGAAATTGTGCCTGCTTGTGAAGGTATTTTTGTTGAATTTACCAATACGAGTATAGATGGAATTTCTTTCTTATGGGATTTTAATGATGGTGTAACGGATACACAAGAAAACACAAGCCATACCTTCCCTTATGGAAATAGTTTTTCTACTACGCTCACTGTGACCAATGCTGAAGGGTGTCCTACTACTGCTACTATTACAGATAATGCGCTTACTTTTGACGATTATTACCAAGTTTATATTCCTAATGTTTTCACACCTAATGGAGATAACCAAAATGATTATTTCAAAATTGAAGTGCCAGGTAGAATTTACGAATGTGTAGATTTTCAAGTCTTTAATCGTTGGGGACAATTGATGTTTAAAAGTATGGGTAATTATATACAATGGGACGGAAGAACCTCCTCTGGCGAAGAATGCACTAATGGAACGTATATGTACATATTAGATATTAATGGAAAAAGATATTCTGGAAGCATATTCTTATTTAGATAAACTACAAGTCATCAAAAGTCTTTTAAAATAATACTGTTATCGTTTTTGTTTGAGTTTTCTTATCAAATTCATCACAAAAACTTTTGAATATTCGATACTTTAAATAAAAAAGAAGCATAGTTTGGGCAGCAGAGATTTGTTGGCGCCTCTTCTTCCTTGATAATGCTCAATGAGGTTTGGTACAAAATTATCCAAGAACTTCGCTACATTCATTCAACGACAATTTGGATTGGATATGTATATGGACAAAGCCGGACACGCCATGACGAGTTATTACGTTGGTTTGGTAGGCATAGAAACTATGAAATGGAGTGGTATGAAATCTAAAAATGCTGCTAATTGGTGGATCGCTAGGCTTAGTTTATTTAACAGGCGTAGAAATCCTCGATGGGACATCTGCAGGCAGGGATTTAGTTGGGGAGATATGGCTGCCAACACTGGTGGATTATGCTAGTTGCTGGACAAGAATTATTATGGCAAAAACAAAAATAAAGTTAAAGTTCAGTGCACATTTAACAGATTTTGCTTCCTACAGACCAAATGTATTGGGAAGTTCATTTTTTTTGAAAAATTTTTATAAAAAGATTACAATGGTCAAACCTATTGGATCGGTGCCAATCTCAAATCCTTATTTTTTTTGAAAAAATAATAAATTTCCATCATGGCTCCAATCTTGCTATTGGTTACATGGCGCTCAAGAAATGATTACAGGACGAGAAGACTCTGAGAAGCTTTTGTACTGAAAACCCAGATTTATGTGGACAATTCAATAGATATAGGCAATCCTTCTTATCTATAGATGTTGATTTAACTCAAGTAAAATGGAAACGAAAAGTATTCAAAACCCTCTTCGGCTCTTTTGGTTGGATAAAATTCCCTGCTCCCACATTAGAGTTGAGCAACGGAAAATGAAAGGACATTGGATTTATTTCTGACCCAAATAAATCGTTGCAATTCCTCAGAAACCTCTTTTCTATCCAAATCTGAATAACCTACTTTTTGTAAAATATCCAAAAAGGCTTGTCCTTCTGGAAATGCAGCTACAATTCAGGAAGATAAGCATAAGCCAGTTTGTCTTTTGAAATGCTTTTCCCTACTTTAGGAATAATATATTTAGAGTAAAAATTATAAGTTTGTTTTACAGGAAATTTCTTTGGTTTGGAAAATTCTAAAACAGCAACAATACCTCATTCAAGCACACAAACATTTCACTTAGTCCTTTTTCAAGGTTTCAGAAATTTCTTACTCCAAATCCAACGAGTGATGGCATCAAAGAATTGTCTTCAAGGCAAGTTTTCGGAATCTCCGTATTGTAAAGTTATGATTTTGTCATATCCCTTTTTAATCATTTTTCTTTACCTTTTTCCAACAGTTAGAAATATCTACTCCAGTAATGGCTTTAGGTTTATTTTAGAGATTCAATAGCAAAATCTCCAGTCCCCGTTGCGATATCTAAAATATCTTTAGGTTCTTTTTTGGAAATCAACTTTACTGCCTTTTTCTCCACAATTTATCGATTCCATAGATAACAAATGATTGAGGAAATCATATTTTCAGAAATATTGTCGAACATGTCGGCAACTTGTTCTTTTTCCTTTTTCGGAATCTTTATAAGGTTTTACTTCTTCAGCCATAATGCAAAGGAATATAGATACTTTTTAGATTTAGCCACTCGGCTCATCAAAATTCTATATTTACAACAATTCTATATGAAAATAGTTTTTGAACTAGTGAATATTTGTTTCTCAATTAAAATTGGCACAAAAAACTCATCTAAAATTTAGATGAGTTTTCCAAGTTTTAAAGTATGTGAAAAATATTAAATGGTTTAACATTTACCGTTCAATCCTTTTTACCTTCCAAATTCTACTGAATCTCCTTCACGGTTTCATCAATAAACCTGATGCGTGTGCAGAAATGCTCTGTTTTGAATCGTCTTCACTGATGAAACCAAATCCTTTAGTTTCATTGAAGAACTTTACTGTTCCTTTGTTCATTATTGTAATTTATTTTAATATACCACAAATGTAAACTATTACTTTGAGATAAAATCAAAAATTAACTTTTATTTTAGTAATAATAAATTATAAATCAAATAATTACGCACAAAAAGACCGCAATCAACTATTCTACAAGATGTTAACGTGTATGTATTCATTCGATAAAAAAAACATTTTGAATTTCAAAAAAGTTCCTGTTTCTTAATAAAACCTTGAAATACTATAAAAACTGTTTACAAGAAGAAAATCACCTATTTATTCACTTATGGACTCAATCTCAAAATAAGTGGCGTATGGAGGAACTAAACCTTGACTTCTCCATCGCTAAAACCCAGAATGATGGGATTAATACTTTTGCTTTTGTCCATAACACATTTGAGTAATACGATTTTCATTCCTTCAATGTTTTGACCAATAGTTTTTCCCACTTTGAATTCATCTTCTGGATGCTATAGCTTCCAGTATTGTCATAAAATACTTTCCCATTGGGATAATAGCCTTTGTATTTTACTTTTACCATTTCTCTCTTCTTACCCTTCTAATTGCAAGTCATTATCTTGTATAGACATAAAAATCCCATTGACATTTTCACCCACTTCATTATTGGCTTTCCACGAATCAATAATTTCCTGCATTACATCCAAATTCTATCCTTCCTAATTTAGCAATTTCATTATCTTTTCTTTTTTTATACGCTTTTGGGTGTTTCTACTTTGAGCAATCTCAATACAATTTTGATTTCTGTTTACAATCTAAAAATTCAGGAAGTTCTTTATTTAAATAATTTTCAAAAAATAATTGACTCGCAATAAAAAGGAAACACTATCTCCTTCAATCAATTGTGCGAATCCTTCTTCAATGCCTCCTTTTACACTTGGTTTACCCAAAACAATTAGGTTTGTTCCATCATAAGATGTTTGCTGCGAATCATAAAAAATAGAATCGTCTAAGTTTTTGTATTGCAGATAGACTGTTAGGTAATCACCAACTTTGGGAACTATACCTTCTGCAACAATATCGTGATATTGGTACTTTAAATCGTTTTGGGTGTAATAAAACTCTGGTGTTCTATACAACCAAAGAAGTAAAAGTATAAATAAAAGAATACAATCTTTTTACACATCTTCTACAGCAATAAGTTCTATGTCGTACAAGGCAGGAGACAATGGCGGAATTTTATCATTGTCGCCCAATAATCCGTGTGCCAAATAATAAGGTAAAATAATAAAAGCCTTATCTCCTTCTTTTAAATAAGTAATCGCTTCGTGCAACCCTGATTCGACATTGTCCATTTCTACTAAAAAATCTATGGGTGTTCCTCCAGATGTACAACAAAGTGTAGTTATCTGCATCAAGTAATCTTATTTCGAAATTTTACAAAACTACTTTGCCTGGTGCAGCATATTTTCCATTCCTTCTTTGTAAATGTAGTATCTTACTCCTGTTCCTGTAGTAATGGCTGTGGTGTTTCTTTTTACAAACTGATCGATTTAAAGATTCGTCTTTAGCAAAATTCTGACTCATTAGGATACTTTCTTCTGTGGTAATAGAAGGCTCTTCTGGTTCAGGAACTATGGTTTCTGGACGCTCTTCTTTGCAAGAAGAAAGTACCAAAAAACACAAAGTAAAGAGGGTTGTATTAAAGTATTTCATTCCAAAAATCATAAATCACTTTTTCAAATTTTTCAATTGTCTTATCCATCGATTCAAAACTTACACCTCCGGCTGCATTTCTATGTCCGCCACCTGAAAAATGTTTTCCACTAAATTCATTTACAGGAATTGTTCCTTTGCTTCTAAAAGACATTTTTACTTTGTTGTCATCTTCTTTGATAAAAGCAGCCATCTGAACACCTTCCACACTCAAAGCGTAATTTACTAACCCTTCTGTGCTTCCTTTTTTGTTGTCCATCTTTTGCAATTCCTCTTTGGTCAAGTAAATAACTGCTACAGGAATATTTGGTAACACTTTTAATTTATTACAAAGACTGTATCCCAACATTTGCAATCTGTTGAGGGAGTTTACATCAAACAAATTTTCGTGAATTATATTATGTTGCAGTCCTAATTTTAATAAGTTTGCAGCAATTTCGTGCGTACGTGCATCTACAGATGAAAATCTAAATGAACCGCTATCCGTGACCAATCCGCAATAAATTCCAGAACCAATTAATGTATTAATTTGGGACTCATCGCCCATTCCAACAATAAATTCATAAATCAATTGAGCTGTGCTACAAACGTTGGTGTCTGACATTTGCCAATTGGCAAAATCTTTAGGATCCAAATGATGGTCAATCATCACTTTATATGCAGAAGACTTGGCAACCGCTTCTCCCATATCACCCATTCTGGTCAAATCATTATAATCTAATGAAAAAGTAAGGTCAGCGTTGTTAATTAAGTTTTCACATTTTGAAGTTTCAGATTCAAAGGTTAGAATTTCATTTGCTCCTTCAAGCCACATCAAAAATGCAGGTGGAGCATCAGGAAGTATCACACAAACTTCTTTTCCTAAATATTTTAGGTAATGATATAGCGCTAAACTAGAACCTACAGCATCCCCATCAGGAGATTGGTGACTTGTGATTACAATTTGTCGCGCCTTATTTATTTGTGCTTTGATGATTTCGAAATCCATTTTTTATTTTTTTGTAAAAGTACGAAAGATTATAGTCATAGACTAAAAGACAAAAGACTAAAAGATATTAAGAAGCCAAATTTGAATAAAAGTCACAAAAAAAGAGGCTCTCAAATATTTGAAAACCTCTTCATTGATATGATAATCAAAAAGAATTATTTCTTTTTATATTTCTTTTTTAGTTTATCGACTTTTTCATTGTTTTTTTGAGTAGCAACGTCCAATTTAGAATATTCAGTATTGATTTTATCTTGTTCTAACTTTGCTTCTTCTGACGAAAGTTTACCTTTATCCATCTTCTTGTTCAACTTATCTTGGTCTTTGTCAATCTTCTTTCTTTTATCATCTATTTTGGATTGAGCACTCGTCAACTTATCCATTGATTTGTTGTACTTTTCTAAAGCAGCTTTTTCTTTTGCGGGAGAGAACTTCTTTCGCAGCTTTTTCTGCTTCTTTTGCAGCTTTCTCTTCTTCTTTGGCTTTTTCTGCTGCTTCTTTTTCTGATTTAGCAGCATCTTTAGCTTCGTCTTTGGCTTTGCTTGCTTCTGCTTTGGCTTTGTCTGCTTGCTCTTTCGCTTCTTTTTCGTTGTCTTTTGCTGTGCTTTTAGCATCTTTTTCTGCTTTTGAAGCCTCTTTTTCCGCTTTTTTCTTCATTTCCTCCGCCTCTTGTGCTGCTTTATCTTTTGCCATTTGCGCTTCGTAGTCTTTCAATTTTTGAGCTTGAGCATCTTTGTTCTCCGCAGATTCTTGAGATGTTTTCTCAGCGTTTGCTTTTGCTTCTTCTGCTTTTTTGTTGGCTTCTGATTTTAATTCTTCAGCAGACTTTTTATTCTCATCTGCTTTCTTTTGTGCTTCATCTTTTTTAGCAGCAGCATCTTTCTGTGCTTGTTCAGAAGCCTCTTTATTTTTAATGCTTTCTTCTTTTTCTTTCTTTAAATCTTCCGCTTTTTTAGTTGCATCTTCTGTTTTAGCATTTAGATTTTCAACTTTAGTTTCTGATTTATCGATAATTTTACCAATGTTGTTGTCCAACTTAATAATAGAAACAGCATCCATTCCTTCTACAAATTTTTGCAATTTCACCTCATAAGAAGAGTTGTTTTTAAGAACTGCACCGCTCAAAGTCACCGTTTGCATATCTTTCATTGTTGTGGTAATATCAACCACTTCACTTTTATAGTCTGCAATTTTGATATTCGCATTACCTTTCATATCGGAAACTCCTGTACCCAAGGTTTTACCTTGAGAAGTAACAGTAACTGTTGCTCCTACAAAGCCTTGTCCGTTTTGAGTAACGTTTACTTTTATAGAAATTGCTTCGACATTGACAACTTCTGTTTTTATTTCTTTTGCTATGTTATTTGCTGATAATGTTAGTGAACCACTAATAATTAAAGCAACTAAAATTGTAATTTTCTTCATAATATTTATTTATTCTTAATTGAGTCCAAATTTACACTAAAACTTTGCCATTTTTAAAATTTATTCAATTTATTTTAAACATTGTTAAATTTAATACGCTCCGTTTCGCTTTCTTAAAAACCATTCTATAGATAACAATGTTAAAATTAAAAATAATATCCACTTCCATTTGATAACGTCTGTCAACTCTTTATTTACGTAACTTATTGAGGCAACATTGTTGTTGTTTTCTATATCGTTAACAATGTTTTGAAAATCATCTTTATAGTACATTTTACCTCCTGATTTCTCTGATAAATTGAACAACAAAGAAAAATCTGAAACCGTATTTAAAAATTCAATTTTGAGTTCTTTCACCACAAAATCGCCTTTTACTTCATATTTTTGACCATCATAAACGGTTTTCGCAACATAAGAATAATTTCCAGGAACAAAAGAACCAGCGTCAAGTCTGTAAGCAGATCCGGCTTTTGAAAATGCCTTCTGTGGAAAATCCAATCCATCTTCGTTGGTAATGTCTAGTGTCACTTCAACATCATTCACCAATTCAAAAATATCGTTGTATAATTCTGCTTGAATGATAACGTTTTCGTTTTCTAAAAATTCTCCTGCACAATTCACTCTAAATTTGTTTTTATCTTCTTTAACAGAAAGATATTGCATCATTTTCGAAATCAATTCATCAAATGCTTGGTTGTTGTCATTTTTGATAAAGTCTTGGAATTTCCATCTCCAGATGCCTTCACCTAAAATAAAACCTATTTTTTGTCCATCTCTATCGTTGAAAGCAACCAAAGGAAATTGAGTTTGAGTATTTCCAATTTTCTGATAAAGATAAACTTGAGCGCCTGTTGCCAATTTATAATCTCCCGCAAAAGGGATTTGCATTGGAGGCAGTTGAGGAAACAAATTCGTTTGGGATTCTGAAGTCGTAAAACTTTTAAATGTGCTATTCAAAACAGGTTTAGCATCCGTAATACCTTTGGGAGCAACAATGGAAAGTCCTGTTTTCATTTGATTGAAAGTAGAAAATTGATTTTGAGCACCCAAAACAAACAAAACTGCTTGTTTTGAATTTTCAATATCTTTCAGCAGTTTTGTTTCACCTCCATTTACGGAAGGAATTTGATGTAAAATCACTAAATTATAGTCATCAATTTTTCCTTTGTAATCCTCAATACTTAAAACATCTACTTTGTAATTGATATTTTTCTCAATAGATAATTTCATTGCTCCAATATCTGGATGAGGAGCTGCATAGACTATTAATATTTGCTGTTTGTTGTCTAAAATATCTATGAAAACCTCCGCCTTGTTATTGACTAAGGTGAATTCATCTTCCATTTCACTTACTAGAACTTCATATTTATGCTTTCCTGATTTAGTCGCTTCTATTTTAAAAGGAATGGTCAAAACATCATTGTCTGATGAAAATGAAATTTCTTGAGAAGTTATTGTTTTTCCATCTTTTACAACAGAAACAATGGCTTTTTTGTCTTTATAAAAAGAACTATTTACTACTACTTCTATGGGGAAATCATTTCCTAGGTATGCTATTTTATTGTGTGCAACATTTCCAATGGCAACATCTTTCTTTTGATTCGTATCTCCCAATGCTATCGTATAAATAGAAGCATTTTTGATATTAGAAGAACTGTACAGTGGATTTTGACCTTTATTGTAAACACCATCACTTGCTATGATAATTGCACCGAGATTTCTACCATAAAATTTCGCATACAAATCATCAAACAACTGACTCATATCCGTTTGGCGTTCATCAAAACTATAAGTAAACTGATCTGAAAGTTGTTCACCAAATGAAATCGTTTTGACTTCATATTTTTCGGAAAGGGCAGTTACTAGTTGATTTAATTTGTCGGGATAATCATTTTTGTAAAAAAGACTATCCTTATTCAAAACAACACTTTGTGTATTATCTTGGGCAATCACAACAATTGGTTTTTCAATCTTTTGACTTTCACTCTGAATTAGAGGTTCGAGCAACAAAATGGCTAATAATGTAACTACAGAAAATCTCAATACTGCCATCAAATACAATATCGGATTGGAAATATCAGAAAATAACTTTTCTCTACGGTAAAAAATGACGCTATAAATGACACCAATTAATACACATAAGATGACCATCCAAGAAGGATAAACAAAAGTTACATTCATATTGCTTAGGGATTTCCCTATTTATTTTTAAAAATTAGCACATCATTCCACCACAGACGCTGATAACCTGTCCGTTGATGTATGCGCCTAAATCTGATGCTAAAAACAAAGCAGTATTTGCAACATCTTCAGTTGTTCCTGCTCTTTTTAATGGAATATCTTCCAACCATTGATTTACTACTTTTTCGTCCAAAGCATCTGTCATTTCAGTAGCAATAAAACCTGGCGCAATGGCATTACTTCTGATATTTCTACTTCCTAATTCTTGTGCAACAGATTTAGTAAAACCGATAATTCCCGCTTTTGATGCTGCGTAATTACTTTGACCAGCATTTCCTTCCACACCTACAACTGATGACATATTAATGATTACACCGTTTCTATTTTTTAGGAAGGTTTTCAAAACCGCTTTAGTCATATTAAAGACAGATTTTAGATTGATATTAATCACATCATCCCAATTTTCTTCGCTCATTCTCATCAACAAACCATCTTTTGTAATTCCAGCATTATTCACAACAATGTCTATATTTCCAAAATCTGCAATGACTTGTTCTACTAACTTTTCTGTACTTGCCAAATCACCAGCATTGGACTGATATCCTTTAGCTTTTACACCTAGCTGAGACAATTCTTTTTCAACCTCTTCTGCAGCAGCACTGCTAGAAACATACGTAAATGCTATGTCAGCACCTTCTTTAGCAAATTTCATTGCTATTCCTTTACCAATTCCACGAGTTGCGCCCGTGATAATCGCTACTTTACCCTTCAATAATGTCATTTTACCACTAATTAATTAAAATTTATAAACTGTTTAAAAAATAAATTTACATTTGTAATAGAAACCAAAGATAAAAACATAATGAAGAAATTACTTTTAATTCTAGCACTATTTTCAACAAGCGTATCATTTTTTTCTCAAAATTGGCTTGATGTAGGCATCAAAGGTGGATGGGGGCCGACCTTTCTTTTTAACCAAAGTATCTTTGATGATGGAAGTTACAACCATCAAATATCCACTAGAGGAACTTTTGGAGCAAAGTTAGGATTCAATTTCAATCCAAACCACGAAATTACATTTGATTTTATGGTTGGAGGATTAAATCAAGATTTCAAATTTAATGTATCTGATTCTGGAACTATTGGAACACAAGAATTTGGTTCAAACATCAAGTATAGTTCTTTTGATTTTTTGTTAATGTATAGAAATAATAACGAAGGAAAGTACTTTGAAATCGGTCCAATTATTTCTAATTTGAGAAGTGTTAATAAAACAGTAGAAGGAGTTGATGATATTAATTTTGACATTACTAAAGTAAATAAAATTCAATCTGGTATTGCGCTTGGATTTGGAGCCTATTTTATGGGGACAGATAATTTTGGTATCACAGGTGGAGTAAGAATTTCATATATGGCTAGTGATTTAATTAGTGAAGCAGGAAAATCAAACAATTATCCAACGGGTAAACCTTACGACACCTATAAAGCAACGCATCCACTTTTGGTTCAACTGGTTTTTGAAGCGAATTTAGATTTTGCCTACTTAGCAAAAGCAAATTGTGGTAGAAGAAAGATTTTGATGTTTTAATTAGTTGATTAAAGACTACACCTGTAAACAAATGCCGGAGGAATATTGGCTGGTGTAAAGTCAATTTTTACTTCCTTAAAGTTTTCTTCTAAAAGTTTTTTTGCATTCAGTGAGTATTGAAACTGAATATAAAATCCATCTTCGTCAAGATGTTCGACTGCTGCTCTAATAATATTGATTTTTGAATCCTGTGGTATTACAGCCAAAGGCAAAGAAGAGACAATGAAATGTGCTTTTGTAAACCCATAAGAAGCAAGCACTTCAGGAATATTTTCTGCACTTTGATTGAGTAAAACTAAACGATCATCTGTAATTTCTTTCTTGATGTGTTCATAGAAATTTTCATTGAGTTCAAAACTAAATAATTTAGCGTCTGGCAACATCTTATCCAAAATGCCCTTTGTAAACACCCCATTTCCTGGTCCCAGTTCTACTATAACTTTTGCTTTATTGAAGTCAATAGGTTTCAACATTTTTTTCATCAAAAAACGTGAACTTGGAGCGATGGCGCCAACTTGTTTTTTCTCTTTGAAAAACTCTTTTACAAAACTAGATTTTTTACCCAAAGTGTTTAATTCTTATTTGACAAATGTAGAAATACATATTTATTAGATATTATCTTTTGAATAAAAGTTTTGCACAATACTTGCACAATGGTATCTATTATACACTAATTATGTTCTATATTTGTAATAATTTATTCCTAGAAAAATGAAAAAAAACATTTACTACTTATTAATTTCCTTTATTTTATTGCCTTCTATAGCAGTTTTTTCTCAAGACAAAAAACTAGCAGCATCCCTTTTTGCTGTGGGCAATTTTGAAGATGCTATTATAGAATATGAATCTTTGTTGGAAGAAAATCCCGAAAGTATTGAATATAATTATAATATCGCTGTTTGTTATTTAAACACTAATATAGACAAATCTAAAGCAATTCCTTATTTGGAAAAGTTAGTTGAAAATCCAAAAATCACTCCTGATGCTTATTATTTACTAGGTAGAGCTTACCATTTTGGATATCAATTCGACAAAGCTATTGATATGTTCAACAAATTTATTGCATCAGGAAAAGGAAGCGAGATCAATAGAGCAAGTGTGGATGCGCAAATAGATTATTGTCAAAATGCAAAAGAATTGATGAAGTTTCCTGTAAAAGTTCGTTTTCAAAACTTAGGTGCAGGTGTCAATTCAATCTATGACGATTACTATCCTTTTATACCTGTGGACGAAAAATTTGTAATATTCAATTCCAATCGTGAAGATAGAGCAGTTGAACCGCAACCTAATGGTGCTTACCTTCCAAATATTTATATTTCTTACGAAAAAGATGGGTCATTTCAAGAAGCGAAGAAACTTCCAGGTATAATTAACACTTCTGAAGGTAAACAAGAAATTGTAGGATTAAATTCATCTGGATCTAAAGCGGTATTGTATTTTGAGGACTACAATATGTTTGGTAATATTTATGAAAGCGGCATTGAAGGAAAAGGAATCAAAGAACCTGTTTTACTTCCCGAAGTGATTAATTCTAAAAGTGTAGAAATAGCCGGTTGTTTTTCTGAAGATAATGAAAAATTCTTTTTTGCAAGCAACAGACCTGGAGGATATGGAGGTGTTGATTTGTATGTTTGTCAGAGATTGCCCAATGGAAATTGGAGTATGGCACAAAATCTTGGCCCCAACATCAACACACCAGATGATGAGGATTTTCCCAATATTTCTCCTGATGGAAAATATTTATTTTTCTCTTCAAAAGGTCACGCAAGTATGGGTGGATATGATATTTTCAAAGCAAAATGGGACGAAAGCAAAAGAAAATTCACGAGTGTTCAGAATATGGGATACCCAATCAATACACCAGAAGACAATATGAATTTCAGGATGTCTGAAACTGGAAAATACGGATATGTTTCTGCTGTTAGAAAAGGTGGTTTGGGCGGTCTAGACATTTACAGAGTAGATTTTGAAGAGGTAGAACCTAAATACACTGTAATTTCAGGAACTATAACCAACAAAGAGAATAAGGATTTTGAAGATGTTTTCATTCAAATTTCTGATGCAGAAACAGATGAAATTTATGGAGATTATTTACCTAATCCCAAGACCAATAGATATGTAATTATCTTACCTCCTGGCAACTACAACTTATACATTGGTGCTATTGGTTATGAAGAAATTATGGAAGAAATCGAAATCTATGATAAGTCTTCATTCAGATCATTTATAGACAAAGATTATTTAATGATTCCAACAAAAGAATAATGTCACTTACTGTAATCATTGTAATTGCTACCGTAATTGTTTCCTACTTATGTCTTAATGATAGCCAGTTAAGTTATAAACTGACGCTCTCTCCTTATGCAGTAAAACATCAAAAAAAATGGTGGCAATTGTTCACGCATGGTTTTGTTCATGCAGATTATGGACATCTTGCTATGAATATGTTTACGCTGTACTTTTTGGGTACAGCAGTAGAAGCCATGATGAAATTTCATTTTGCTGAAAAGGGACTTTTCTTTTACGTTTTGATGTATGCAGGCGGTTTAATCTTTGCTTCTTTACCTTCTTTAATAAAGCATAAAGACAACCCAAGTTACCATGCTGTTGGAGCATCAGGTGCAGTAAGTTCAGTAGTTTTTGCTTTTATTTTATTCAGACCCGTAGATATGTTGCTGATTTATGGCATTATTCCAATTCCAGGAATCGTCCTTGGAATTTTGTATGTAGCATTCGAAACTTATGCTGCGAAAAATAGACAAACCAACATTGCACATGATGCCCATCTTGCAGGTGCTGCTTTTGGGATTGTTTTTCTAATTCTTTTAGATTTTGACATTTTTCTTAATTTTATCTATCAAATTAAAGAAGCGATTACTGGATAATTTTAAATTTAAAAAATAACATTACCTTTTTGCCTTATTGAATGTCTTAGCAGCAGGTTTTCTTCTGTCATTAGCATGTTGCCCTGGTCTTCTGAAATTCTTTTTCTTTTCAATGTTTTTGGTAGGCTCATTGGTAGGTTCAAAACCTGTAATAACACCTGCGTTCATTGATTCTCCTAATAATTTTTCGATACCTCTTAAATAAGGCATTTCATCTATATCAACAAGCGAAACTGCTTCTCCGCTTGCTCCTGCTCTACCTGTTCTTCCGATTCTGTGAACATAATCTTCTGGAACATTAGGCAATTCAAAATTCATTACGTGAGGTAAAAGTGGAATATCCAAACCTCTTGCTGCAATATCTGTAGCGACTAAGATTTTTATCTTACCACACTTAAAATCTTCTAATGATTTCGTTCTGTGATTTTGACTTTTATTCCCGTGAATAGCTGAAGATTTAATTCCTGCTTTTTCTAATTTTTCACAAAGTTTATTAGCTCCATGTTTGGTTCTTGTAAAAATCAACGCTTGCGTCCAATTTTCATCTTGAATCATTTTGATAGTCACAGCAGTTTTTAAGCCTTTATCAACTCTATAAACTGTTTGGTTTACCTTTTCAGCAGTAGTATTTTCTGGAGTTGCCTCTACCATTACTGGATTAGATAAAATTCCATTCGCCAATTCTTTAATCTCTTTTGAAAAGGTTGCAGAAAACAATAAGTTTTGTCTTTTGGCAGGAATCAAATCCATAATACGTTTGATATCTCTAGCAAATCCCATGTCTAACATTCTATCTGCTTCGTCCAATACTAAAATTGAAATTTGTTTCAAAGAAAGTTCTCCTTGATTGTGCAAATCCAATAATCTTCCTGGTGTAGCGATTAAAATATCGATACCATTTCTCAATGCTCTTATTTGAGGATTTTGATTTACACCTCCAAAAATGACAGTTGATCTGATATCCAAATGCTTTCCATATTCTTTGGCATTTTCTTCAATTTGAGCAGCCAACTCTCTGGTTGGTGTCAAAACTAAAGTTTTAATGGCTCTTTTTTTCTGAGGAGGGTTTTGCGATAATATCTGTAATATCGGCAAAATAAACCCTGCTGTTTTTCCTGTTCCTGTTTGCGCTGATGCTAATACATCTTTTCCTTGTAAGATTTCAGGAATTGCTTTTGTTTGTATAGGTGAAGGTGTAGTGTATCCTTTTTCGCTGATAGCTTTCAGCAGGGCATCGGAAAGCCCTAAATTTTGAAATGACATATAAATTGTTTAGTGAAATGACAATTTATTATCTTATGTCATTCCTTTATTGACTGCAAAGATAGATTTAATTATTTGATTTATAGTCTTTTTATTTTTGTTTATTATATATCTACAATTTAAGTTATAGAAAATAGCACTTAAAAATGCATCATTTTAATGATAAAATATAACAACCAATCTTGTTATTACTTTTGACATTTCTCACAAATTCCTTTTACTTGTATTTCAACGTTTTCTATGGTATAATTGGTAAAATGAAAATTTGGCAAAGCAGGTATATCCAAACAATATACTTCACTACATTTTTTACAATGAAAATGTATGTGCTCGTGTTGATGATTATGCTCTTTATGACCACATTTTTCTTCACACATGGCATATTTTTTTATGTCGCCTGGCATTACGATTTCGTGAATCAAACCATTTTCTTGAAACGATTTTAAGGTTCTATACAACGTAATTCTATCAAAAGAACCTAATTTTTCTTCTATTTGAGACAAGGAAATAGCATTTTCAAAAGAATTAAAAACACGTAAGACGTCCATTCTAAAAGGTGTGACACGAATATTTTTATTTTTTAGTAAATTTTCCATGTTTATTTATTGCAACATTGTTGCATAATTATATATCTTTGCAACATTATTGCAAATATAATGAAAGAAATAATATTATTCATCTTTTTTACAGCACTTCATTTGATTTCAATTTCACAAAATGAAATTGTAGGTAAAGTAGTTCAAAAATCCAATAATAAACCTGTAGCAGAAGCCTCTGTTTTTAACTTATCACAACAGCAGATAATAACCACGAATCAAGATGGATTCTTCGAGACAATTGCCGTTGGTAAAAAACTACAATTTCAAATTTCAGCAAAAAATTACAATACCGAAATTTTTGAAATCAATGAATATCAATCTGGTGATACTTTAATTTTTGAAATAGAAGAAGGTCATATTCAATTAGATGAGGTATTGATTTCAGTAGGATCAAGTACTTTGCAAAAAAATGCAATTGTCAATGTCAGTAAAAGAAGTATTGACGATATCAATACAATTTCTGGAGCAACTTTAGGTGAAATGCTCGAAAATATTCCTGGTGTTTCACAAACTACAATGGGAGTTGGAATTTCAAAACCTTCGATTCGTGGACTTTCAGGTTCTAGAATCGTAACCTATCTCAATGGATTAAGAATTGAAAACCAACAATGGGGCGAAGATCATGGAATGGCTGTTACGGAATTGGGAATTGGTTCTGTAGAGGTTATTAAGGGGCCCGCATCTCTTTTATATGGTGCAGATGCACTTGGAGGAGTTTTGTATTTTAATGATGAGAATTATGCCCCTTCCTACCAAACTGAAGTTACTTCAATTTCTAGATTTGAGACAAATACGATAGGATATACTCAAAGAATGTCAATTAAAACTAGCGGTAAATTATTGCGATTCAACATATATGGTGGAATTAGAAATCATGCCGATTATCAAATGGGAAATGGATTGTATGCGAAAAACTCAAGATTTAAAGAGCAAAGTCTAAAAACTTCTGTGGGTTTTACCAAAAACAAATGGGTGGCTAATTTAAGATATCAATACAATCAAAGTAGAGTTGGAATTCCAGGACATTCGCATGATTCAATTGTTTTTCCAGAAATGTTTATGGGTGACATTCAAGCGAGAAACAATACTGTTCCAGCCCAGATTACAAATAATCATTTTGCACTTTTTGAAAACAAATTTTATCTCAATAAAAATACCATTCAAGCCAATTTAGGATTCACTTCCAATCATCTTCAAGAACATGAAGATAAAATTACCATTTCTGATATTGATTTGAAATTAAGAAATGTATTTTACAATATCAACTCAAATTATGAATTTAATGCAACAAGTAATTTAATCGTTGGTTCTCAAGGTATGCACCAAAATAATGTGAATAGACCTTTCGCTCCAGAAATTATTCTACCCGACCTTACATCAACAGATTTTGGAGTGTATTCTTTATACACTAAAAAATTCGAGAAATTGGTTTTACAAGGAGGATTGAGATACGACTGGAGGGTTTTAAATGTACCACTTCAAGAAGAAATAGATACTGCTTTTAATCAAACGTACGAAGGTTTGAACTACTCTGCTGGTGTTAGATATCATTTGAAAAAACATGATTTCAGGTTAAATGTTTCTTCAGGAACTAGAGCACCTAATGCATCAGAATTACTTGCCAATGGTGTACATCATGGAAGTGTACGTTATGAAGTGGGAGATAGAAGTCTTGCAGTAGAGAGATCTATGCAATTGGATTTTGCTTACACTCTTAAATTGGAACATTTCGAAATGATTGTCAATCCTTTTTATACCCATTTGAATAATTTTAAATATTTAGAAAATCAAAATCAATTCCTAAACGAATTTATGCTTTTTGAATACAAAGACGCTCCAGAAGCAACCATTTATGGAGGAGAATTAGCATTGCACTACCACCCACATTTTGCGCACAATTTACATATAGAAAGTAATATTGCCTATGTTAGAGCTTATATTAACGAAAATGACAATCTACCTTTTATACCGCAGAATAATATCAACACTCAGGTTAAATATGATTTGATAAAAGATAAAAACAGCAATAATTTATCTCTCTCTGTGCAGCATATTTATTACGCTGACCAAATTCATTATGGAGCCAATGAAACACAAACAGATGCTTACCAAATATTTAATCTAGGAGTTCAATATCACAAAGCCACTAAAGTTCCATTTACATTGGGAATCGGAGTTAGAAACTTACTGAACGAAACCTATTTTAATCACGTTTCTTACATCAAGAACTTTGGGATTTACAACCCAGGTAGAAATTTTTATATCAGTCTCAAAATACAAATTATTAATAATCAAAACAAATAATCATGAAGAAAAAACAAGTACTATTGTTAGTTGCTGCTTTTGCATTAACATTTGCATCTTGCAACAAAGAAGAGTGTCACGAATGTCATTATGATGGTCCAACAGGAGAAGTAGAATTAGGCGAAAAATGTGGTGACGATTTAGAAGCACTTGAAACAAGTGGATATACTGATGCTGATGGAAATAAATATGATGTGCACTGTCACGATCATTAGTCACACAATTACCTTAATTACCAAAGTATGGTTAAAAAGTATTTCTTTTGTCCATACTTTTTGGGGGTTTAAAAAGTAAGTTTGTAGTATTATATTATTTTATTAAATCTAGACCAAAATGTCATACGGTATTGCAACATTATCTATTATTCCATGTAGAGCAGAACCTTCAGACAAGGCTGAAATTATTTCACAATTATTGTTTGGAGAACACTACGAAGTCATTGATGAACATGAAAAATGGGTGAAAATTAAAAATGCCTACGACCAATATGAAGGTTGGATTTGTCGAAAACAATTCACAGAAATCAACAATAAAGAATTTGATGAATTGTCGCTGAATGAATTTCCACTTTGCGGAAGTTTGGTTGGTGCTATAAACTATAAAGGCGAAAACAGAAATATTACGTTGGGTGCTACCCTTCCCTATTTACATCAAAGTAAAATAAGCATTAGAGATGAAAAAGTACCTTTTGAAGGTTTGCCAAATACCAAACACACGAGCAAAATTTTAGACTACGCCATGATGTACCTCAACACTCCTTATCTTTGGGGAGGCAGGTCTCCTTTCGGCATCGATTGTTCAGGATTTTCACAAATTGTTTTTAAACTTTGTGGCATTCAATTGCCAAGAGATGCCTATCAGCAAGCAGAACATGGCTTTGACGTACCATTTGTAGAAACTTCAGAAACTGGAGATTTGGCATTTTTCGACAATGAAGAAGGCAAAATAACACACGTTGGAATCATCACAGAACCAGGTAAAATCATTCATGCATCTGGAAGAGTAAAAATAGATTTACTAGACAGCCAAGGAATTTTTGATGAGTCAATGAAACAATATACACATCGTTTGAGATTGATAAGGAGGGTTGTTTAGATTCCTATAATTCAAATGCTTTATTCACCAATTATTAACTTTTGTGATATTTTTTCTCGTAATCGAGCAAGGGCGAGAATAAATAATAAAAGATTTGAATCTCCCCAGACCAAGTATTTTTAAAACTTTCTAGACATAAAAAAAAGCCGACTCAATTAAGAATCGGCTTTATCAGGGTGGATGATGGGGTTCGAACCCACATAATTTAATGATAAACATTAATTATATTGTTTTTTTCGTTACTTTTGTTTAGAATAAAATAATTTATCATGAATAAAAGTAATTTACCTCTCATTTTAGTTTACTCATCTTTGTTTTGTATAAAGTGTTAAGTCATCTAACAGGCGAACCTCTTCTTTCTCTAATTGTATTCTTTATTCCAATCGGACTTCTTCTTTTTAATTTACTCGTAAGGAAAAACCTAAAATACAAAACTTGGTTTTTGAGTTCCTACAATTTCTTTTTGGATAAAAAAGAAACTATTTCTAAATCTGAAATTCCACCAAAATTGTTGTACGAAAAACTTCTTGAAGTAATAAGTTCTACTAAATTTAAATTAGTTGACACTAACTGGAGAACTATCAAATTTTAACTACTACTTCACCAGAATTTCTGGACTTGGGAGAAAATATTTATATTGAAATAGTTCACAATGATGCTGGCTCACAAATTAAGATTACCTCAATAACTATTTTTGGAAGTTTCTCATGGAATAGAAATGAGAAAAATTTTAAAGAATTCTACGAATCTTTCGAACAATCACTAACTATATAACATTCATAGTTTATGGCATGATTATAGTAAACTTAGATGTAATGCTTGCGAAGCGAAAAATGCAATTAAAAGAACTATCCGAAAAAGTTGATATTTCTGTCGTAAATCTATCGATATTGAAAACAGGAAAAGGAAAAGCAATTAGATTCTCTACATTAGAGGCTCTTTGCAAAGTGTTAGAATGCCAACCGGGTGATATTCTTGAATACGTTGAAGATAAAATAGTTGATTTATGATTTTTTTCTCTAGAAAAAGAAAGCGACTAGCCCAATTAAAAGATTCATTTGGTCAATTAAAGGGTGATAATTTTAATTTTAAATTAATTGAGAATTATCATGCAAAAAAAGATAATTCAGGTTCATTTCAATTAATTTCTGATCAAATTTGGAAAGATTTGGATATGGATTTGTTCTTCACATACATAGACCGCACTTCTTCTAAAGTTGGACAACAATATTTATATCATCGTTTAAGAAGTATTGAATGGAATTCAGATCAATTTTCAGAACAAGAAAAGGTTATATCTGATTTAGAAAACTGCCCCGAAGAAATATCTAAAATTCAATACTTACTCGGTAAATTAAACTCAAGAAAAGCATATTATTTACCTTATTTATTTCAAGGTAAACACTTAAAACTTCCAAGGTGGTTTTTTATGATTCCTCTATTATCTATCACAGCATTAATTTCCATTTTTTTGAGTTTTTTTAATCCGAACTTCATCCTCATTACACTCACTTTAGTTCCTATTCATACAGCAATTCATTATTACAATAAATTAAATGTAAATCTATATATAGACTCTATCCCTCTACTACTTACTCTAAGCGGAGTAGCAAAAAAGTTGATGAAATTCGAGCAACTCTCTCCTTTATTCAAAAATAGGAAACAATCATTAAAAATAATCGATCAAGTTAAACGAAGAATAGCGGTTTTTAAATTAGAACAAAAAATAGAAAGTGATGTTGAGGTTGCCTATTGGTTTCTTCTAGAACTTATTAAAATCACATTCTTGTTAGAGCCCCTATTGCTTTTTAGTGTTATTGGAAAATTAAAAACGAAAAGAAAAGAAATTGAAGATGTATTCAATTTTATAGGTCAAGTTGATATGATTATTTCAATTATCGCTTTGAGAAAAAGTTCCAAAGCATATTGTTTGCCAAACATAAACCTAAATAATAAATCCATCGAAGGTGTTGACATGTCACATCCATTAATAAATAATTGTGTCACCAATTCATTTAAAAGTTCATCTAAATCATTTTTATTGACAGGTTCAAATATGTCGGGTAAAACCACATTTATTCGGGCAATTGGTCTCAATTGTATTTCTGGATTAGTTCTCAACACTTGTTTTGCTAATTCATTTTCATACCCTCTATTTAAAATACAGTCCGTTATTCGTATATCAGATGACATAACTAGTGCAAGTAGCTATTTTTTTAATGAAGTAGGTGCTATAAAAGTAATTTTGAATGAAAGTGATGCAGAACACAGCAATCTTATTCTATTGGATGAATTATTTAAGGGAACTAATACAATTGAAAGAATAGCCTCAGCAAAAGCAATTTTATCTTATCTACATCAGCGAAAATGTTATGTTTTTGTCTCAACCCATGATATAGAACTTACTACTTTGCTAAAAAACGAATTTGACTTATTTCATTTTGGGGAATCTATAGATAAACAAGAAATTATATTTGATTATAAATTGAAAGAAGGCATTCCATCTAAAAGCAATGCTATAGAAATTTTGAAATTAAACAACTACCCTCTATGTGTTATTTTAGAGTCTAAACAAATAGCATCTAATATGACAAATTAATTAGTAAAATAAAGGTATTAGCAATTTAATTTAAACCAAAAAAGACCTCAATAAAATTGAAGTCTTTTCTTAATGGGGTGGATGATGGGGTTCGAACCCACGACCCCCGGAACCACAACCCGGTGCTCTAACCAGCTGAGCTACAACCACCATGTCTTATCTACAGTATAAATACTATCGAAATTTCAGGGTGCAAATATAAAAAGAATTTATGATGTAGAATTTATTTTAATGAAATTTTCTCTAAAATTTAAAGTTGTTCCTTAATATTGAATTGAAATTCATAATTTTGTACTTTAAAATAAATAAAAAAATAAATGAGAATAGGATTTAAAATAACACTTTTGTTTTCTGTAATTGGACTACTTTCTGTTTCAATTATGGGATGGATTTCCTATCAAGAAGGTAAAAACGCTATAGAAAAGGCGTCTTTTGAAAGATTGACTTCTGTAAAAGAATTAAAAGTCAAAACAAATTGAAAAATTATTTTGGGTTTTATTGAAAACCAGATTGTTTCCTTTTCGAAAAATCCTTATACAGTAATCAATAGTATGAATGAATTTTCAAAAGCATTTAACGAAATTAAATCTCAAGATGAAGCATTTTTTGACTCTGTACCTTACTATAGAACTAAACTTGAACAATACTACAACAACGACTTTTTACCCATCTTAAACAAAAACACTTACGAAGAAAAACTTTTTGAATTTCATGATTTTGAATCTATCAGCGATGTTGGATTGTATTTACAAATGAAATATATTGTAGAAAATCCTAATGACATAGAAGGAAAACATCATTTATCATATAAAGAGTCTCCAACAGAATACACCAAAGTTCATCAAAAATATCATCATTTATTTGATGATTATTTAATAAGATTTGGGTATCATGATATTTTTTTGGTAGATGCCAAGACTGGAAAATATTTTTTACTCTGTTTCATAAAGAATTGGATTATGCAACTTCTCTAAAAGATGGTGCTTTCAAAAATTCAAATCTTGCTAAAGTTTTTAATGAAGTACTTGACAAAAACGATGAAAATGCTTTCGCAATTGTTGACTTCAAGCCATACACTGCCGCATTCAACGCTCCAGAGAATCGTGTTATTGCAGACGGGGGTACTTTTGAAAATGAGGAATGTGTCGGTGTTTTAATTTTCGAAATGCCAATTGACGAAATCAACAAGATAATGACCGATGATCAGCACTGGTCTGAAGTTGGGCTGGGCGAAACTGGTGAATCGTATTTAGTGGCGGATGATCACACTTTAAGAAATGAGCCGAGATTTTTCATTGAAAACAGTGAAAAATATTTTGAAAATCTAAAGAAAACTGATATTTCAGAGAAAATATTACATCAAATAGACTCACACAATACTTGTATAGGAATTCAAGAAGTTGAAACCGAATGTACCATTGCTGCTTTCAAAGGTGAATCTAGTACCAAAATCAACATTGATTACCTTGGTGTTCCAGTTTTGTCTTCCTATAAACCATTAAAAATAAATGGTTTGAATTGGGTTATTGTATCAAAAATAGACAGAAAAGAAGCGTTTGTTGCTGTAGATAGACTTCAAAACGAAATCATAATTATGCTCATTGCGACAATGGTTTTAATTATTGTCATCTCTTATTTCACTTCTAGAATGCTTACTAGACCAATTAAATCGCTTACTATTAGTGCAATTGAACTGACCAAAGGAAATCTTAAAATGCCCATTGAAGTCAACCAAACAGATGAAATTGGAGTTTTGGCAAACAGTTTTAGATCTATGCAAAATGCTCTTAGCAAACTCATCAATGATTTGGAAGAAAGTAACCAAACTTTGGAAGAAAAAGTGCATGCTAGAACTCATGAACTTCAAAAGCAAAAACATTTGCTAGAGGAAAAAAATAAAGAAATAATGGATTCTATAAATTACGCTGAAAGAATTCAACGTAGTTTTTTGGCTACAAAAGGACTTTTAGATCATCATCTTGAATTCACTACAAATGACAATCAATTGGTGGATATTCCTAAGGAAAGTGATTCCAGTTATTTCGTGTTCTTCAAACCCAAAGATGTAGTAAGTGGAGATTTTTATTGGGCTTCTCAACTCAATAATGGCAACTTTGCTTTTTGTTGTGCTGATAGCACAGGTCACGGTGTGCCAGGTGCTATTATGAGTATCTTAAATATTTCCAGTTTGGAAAAAGCTATTGAAAAGGATACCGAACCTCATCATATTTTGAGTAAAACACGTGAGTTTATTATAGAAAGATTAAAAAAAGATGGAAGTGCTGAAGGCGGAAAAGATGGAATGGATTGTAGTCTGCTCGTTTTAAACAAAGACAAAACCCAACTCACTTTTGCTTCAGCAAATAACCCTGTTTTCATAGTTCGTAAAAACTCCGAACAACAAACCTCGAACATCGAACTCATAGAGTTCAAACCCGACAAAATGCCTGTAGGTAAACACGACAAAGACCAAGTGCCTTTTACTTTACAAACTGTTTCATTACAAAAAGGAGATGTCATTTACACACTCACTGATGGTATGCCTGATCAATTTGGGGGTGAGAAAGGTAAAAAATTCATGATTAAAAATTTAAAAAACTTATTTTTATCCATTTCACATTTACCAATGGATGACCAATATGCAAAACTCGATGAAGAATTTACCAACTGGAAAGGAGACAACGAGCAAGTGGACGATGTGTGTATTATCGGTGTTCGTGTTTAGCGAACGCCAGAGAATACCATCCGCCTCAGGAGTGATGTGTATCATAGGCGTGAGAATATGATACAGACGAGTCAGTTTACCCTGAGCTAAACATAGTGTAGTCGAAGGGATGTGTGTATTATCGGTGTTCGTGTTTAGCGAACGCCAGAGAATACCATCCGCCTCAGGAGTGATGTGTATTATAAGTCTTCGCATTGGCTTCGAATGAAAAGTAGGTGTTCGCGTTTAGCAAACAATAGAGAATTCTATACCGACATATATTCTTTTGAGTTTAGTAAGTTTACTTTTAACAAAACAAACCCTAGTATCTTTATTTTATATATTTGATTAGATTCTTATATCAAAATAAGATTTATCAATGATTGAACACTATAATTTCGGGCTTATTTCGTAATATTAAATTTTTTCAAGCAAGGTGAAAGATTTTGATTTTTTGCCAACGTCAAGATTTTGGAAAACAAACATAATAATTAGGTATAGTGTGAGAGCGAGTAGCAAAAAAAAATCAGAGTAGAAACTTCGCTTTCGCTTTGTTTCTCACTCTGATTTTGTACTCGAGGCGGGACTTGAACCCGCACGTCCTAGTGGACACAAGATTTTAAGTCTTGCGTGTCTACCAATTCCACCACTCGAGCAACTAATATTATTATATGAGCGAAAGACGGGGTTCGAACCCGCGACCTCGACCTTGGCAAGGTCGCGCTCTACCAGCTGAGCTACTTTCGCATGGTTTTAATCTGCTAAAGTGTAGTGTAAAAAAATTAAATTTTATAATTCCTCTCTCTTGAGGGACGGCAAAATTAAATAAAAATTGATAACTACAAAATTTTATTTCGATTTAATTTATTTTTTTTCAAAAACCATAATACTTTCTACGTGTGCAGTGTGTGGAAATTGATCTACTAATGAAAATTTCTTCATTTCATAACCAGCCGATTTTAAATCTTTTGCATCTCTTGCTTGTGTCGCTGGATTACAACTTACATATACTATTCTTTTGGCATTCAGTTCAATAACTCTTTGAAGTGCCTTGGGGATAATACCTGCTCTAGGTGGGTCAAGAATTATGGTGTCGATTTGATTTTTGTATTGTGGATATTCTAAAAGAAATTTACCAACATCTGCTGCGTAAAATTCTACGTTATCAATATTGTTTATTGCTGCATTCTTTTTTGCATTTTCTATGGCAGAAGCTACAATATCTACTCCAATTACTTTTAAATTGTTGACTTTTCCAGCTAATAATTGCCCAATAGTTCCAGTTCCACAAAATAAATCCATCACTACGCCATCTTCCAAATTATTGTTTTCAATGGTGTAATCAATGACTTTTTGATACAACTTTTCTGCACATTTTGGATTGGTTTGAAAAAAACTTTGCATACTGATTTCAAAATTCAATCCTAGGAGATTTTCTGTAACGGTAGGTTGCCCATAAATGATATCGCTAGGCCCATGTTCTAATTTGGCTCTATCAGCTACATCGTCATTTATGGTATGAATAATTCCTGCTATGCGTTTACCGTGTAATTCTAATACTTTAGAAATAAAATCATCTTTGTCGAATTGTTTCAAACCTTCGCTTGATGTAACTAAATTGATAAGTAATTGATTGTCGTGAAAACTTTTGCGCACTACAATATGTCTGTAAAAACCAGTTTTTTTAGGAGGATGCCAAGCAGGTAAGTTACTTACTTCAAACCATTGTCTTAATAAGTGTAGTTTGTTTTCCCATTCAGCATCAAAAAGTCCAGAGTCTTTATCTAAGTTTTCTACTTTCCACCATGTTCCGGTATGTTTAAAACCTAAACCAAAATCATCAACTTCTTCAAGTGTTTGTATATCATGTCTAATCACAGAAAATGAATATTCCATTTTGTTCCTGTAATGAAATGCTGAAGGAGAACTTATGTATTCATCAAAAAAATCAATTGGATTTTGAATGTCTCCAATTTTTCTAAAAAGGTCCAAACTCGCTGTTTTTTTGAATTCGATTTGATGTTCAATGGGAAGCGAAATATAGGGTGCTCCAGAAATTTTTTGATAGGGAACTTCTTGTTCTAATTCTGAATGTTTAAGAACCTCAATTAATCTACACTCGGCATGTTTTTTTCTCTTTTTAAGAACTCTAGCTTTTACTATTTGTCCAGGAATGGTATTGATAACAAAAACAACATATTTTCCCTCTTCAGTTTCAATTCTACTGATGCCCTTGCCTCCAAAAGCCAAATCATGAATTTCTACTTCTATATCGTCTCCTTTTTTAAACTTCATCTTTATTCAATTTTAAAATCCTTTGATATCTATTGTTTCTAATGCTTTTTTGGTGTGACTTTCAGCATCCAACATGTCATGATAGATTTCTACAATTACTCCATTTTTATCCACAATATAAGTATATCTTCCGGGAATTAGTCCTAGAAAAACTTTAGGAACATCAAATAATTTTCTTAAAGATTTATCTCCATCACTTAATAAGATAAAAGGCAACGAATGATTTTTCGCAAAACTTTGATGACTTTTTTCATTGTCGCCACTAATTCCTATTACTTCACATTCATGATCTTTGAATGTTTCATAATTATCTCTAAAAGAGCAAGCTTGAGCAGTACAAACTTTAGTTTCGTTTTTGGGATAAAAATAGATGATGATATTTTTCTTTCCTAATATTGTTTCAATATCGAAAGTGTTTCCGTTTTGATCTTTTCCTTTAAATATTGGACATTTATCTCCTATTTTCATATCTTATTTTTCTTTGGCACAATATTACTCATAATTCAAAAGACTTTTGTAATTGATTGAATAAATTGTTGTTTGGTTTTATATTTTAGACAGAAGATTTTAAGACAAAAGACTGTAAGACCTGTGTTTTTTTTCCAATGTCTTACGTACAATCTGCTATCTACAAAGTCACATTTTCAATGCCCCATAAAAGTCTAGCATCTAAAGTCTAGCATCTAGCATCTAGCATCTAAAATCGTAAAATCGTATGTCGTAAAATCGTATGTCGTAACATCGTATGTCGTAACATCGTATGTCGTAACATCGTATGTCGTAAAATCGTATGTCGTAAAATCGTATGTCGTAAAATCGTATGTCGTAAAATCGTATGTCGTAACATCGTATGTCGTCAAACCATTCAACCAATTAACTAATTTTCAAATTTTCAAATCAACACATTTTCAAATTGACTTCCACTGATCCCCGAAC
Source organism: Flavobacteriales bacterium (assembly GCA_018401455.1). Taxonomy (GTDB): domain Bacteria; phylum Bacteroidota; class Bacteroidia; order Flavobacteriales_D; family Parvicellaceae; genus Parvicella. The sequence goes on along the minus strand of JAGYKU010000005.1, from coordinate 34,966 downwards.
CCCCTTTTATCAACCGAAGTCTTGACGAAGGTTGAGAACCCCGAACCCCGAACCCCGAACCCCAAACCCCAAACTCCGAACTTCAAACTCCGAACCATCAATACCCATCCCTTTTCCCCTTTTCAGTTGCAGGAATACCTTGTTCCATCCATTCAGGAATAGGTTTTTCTTGAAGATAGTAATCAAAAAACTGTTTCATTCTAATGCTTAAATCTAAGCGATTGGCATCTTTCATCAGATTGTGATCATCTCCATTATAATTAAACATCCAAGTTGGTTTTTGAAGTCTTCGCAATCCATTGTAAAGTTCAATTCCCTGGTACCAAGGTACTGCACCATCAGCGTCATTGTGCATAATTAATAAAGGTGTTTGTACTTTGGGCAAATGAAAAATGGGTGAATTTTCGATATACAATTCTGGTGCTTCCCAAATGGTTTTCCCGATTCTACTTTGTCCAGTTTCATATTGAAAAGTACGAGCTAATCCGCTTCCCCACCTGATGCCTCCATAAGCACTAAACATATTGCTCACAGGAGCTCCAGCCATAGCGCATTTGTATCTTGTGGTCATAGTAATTAATTGTGCCGTTTGGTATCCTCCCCAACTCTGTCCTTGAAGCCCCATTCTGGTGCTGTCGATAAAATTAAAATTGCGAACCAAATAATCTGTTCCGCTCATTATCGCATCGTAGGCGCCTTGTGCTGGTTTTCCAATTTTATATTTTATATCTGGAATAAAAACAACATAACCATTACTTGCATATTCGGGAGCGTAAATGATGGATGCTGTAGGTTTTGGTCTGTAATAAGTATGCAATCTATCAGTATATCTTTCATAAAAATAGGCAATCATTGGATATTTTTTGGAGGCATCAAAATCTTCTGGTTTGTATAGTAAACCTGATATTGAATCTCCATTGTAATCTACCCAATTGATAATTTCTACGGAGCACCAATTGTATTGAGATTGTTGCGGATTGGAATTGGTAAGTTGGATTTCATTTTCGAATAAAGCATTCGTTAAATACAATTCTGGTGACTTATCGAAAGTCATGTATTGAAAAATCACATCATCAGAATTTTTTGCTTTAGAAATCTGGAGGAATTTGGCGTCTTTTTCAATCAATTTTTTCTTTTCAATGATTTCTATATATGAAATTTCTAAATTCTTTTTAAAAGTTCTTTCTTTTACATTTTCCTTAACCAGCGTAATATTTTCTGACATGGTTTTGTTGTCGATTCCTTTCATGTAAATCCCATTTTGAAAACTCAGAAAATCCATTTCTTCTTCAATTTTTAATAGGCTATAAGTTATATTCGCTTCTTTTCCTTTGGTATATCTATATGGAATCCCATTTTCTACAAGTGGGAAAAACCAAATATCATGTTGAGATTCTACTGCAATAATTTCTTCTCCTTCCAACCAATATGCTCTTCCTTCTGGACCTATTTTTTGAGCCACATCGTGGTGCATTTTATAAAATTTTTCATCAATATTTTGAGTTATATTTTTAGCAATATTAGTTACTAAATTCTTGTGATACCAAGAAGAATCTTGAGATTCGAAATATACCAAATGTTTTCCGTTGGGAGAAAGATAGGCACTCCAACCATGAAGTTTTTCTAATATTTTTTGCTTTTCACCTGTTTTAATATTTACACTATAAATATCAAAATACCAAAAATCCCAAGTCATCTCTTTGAGATAGGGTAGTTGGTCTCTCATTAATACAAAATCTTCATTTTTTTGGTGAGAAAAACTTAAAGACTGCAAATTGGTATCACATAAAGGAATGTTTTTTTGAGATTCAGTGTCAAAAACTACTTCAATCAAACCTTTAGCATCTTTTTTGGCACCTAGTATTTGTTGAGGTTGAATTCTTCCATCCGTCCAACTCCAAATATCCAATTTGTATTTTTCGTCATCCGTCAAAGTGTCTTTGGGAGGTTTAATTGGTTTTATTCCAATGTTATAAAACATTCTTTGACCATTATCCGAAAAAGAAATTTTACTATCGCTGTCCACAGATTGATAGTCTTTTAAGATCCCACCAATGGTATCCAAAACCAAGTGAAGTTCTTTATTATTAAAATCATACAAATACAATTGGTATTTTTTGTTTTCGCCCGTGTCAGATGATGTCTTGAAGGCAATTTGATCTCCTGATTTGCTGAAAGTAGGTTGCGTAATTTCACCGAGAATAGAAAAAATGTTTTGTAGATTAGACGCACCATAAACAAATAATTGTGCTGAATCTAAGGTGTCTTTAAAAGTATTCGTTTGAACATAAGCATACTTATCTCCAAAATTACATATAGAAAAGTCAGAAACATTTTCTATATCATTTTTTGTCCAACTATCTGTATCAAAAACCGTAAGTACGCTTCCGTTGGATTTGTCTTTTAATTTTGTGGGCTCCGATTTCTTTTTTCTTAAAATACACTTTTTCTTTTCTTTTTCTTCTTCTTTTTTGGTTTTAAAGGATTCGTCTCTCATGATCAAAATCCAACTTCCACCTTCCTTAGCAATTTGGTATTTGGCAACTTGAGGTATTTTATAAAGGGTGTCTCTTTCAATAGCATAAATACCCAAGGAATCTTTGGGCCATTTCTTTTTGTTGACTTTATCAATTTTTAATTTTCTGATAGAATCATAATCATTAATAAGGTTAAAAGCTACAAACTTTTCATTAAAATCTATTTGAGCATTTGTTGCTCTTCCTATTGGGACAGGCTCGTTTAAATTTGATTTCTTGTGAATTAGCAAAGTATCATTTCCTCTGTAATTCATCATTTTGCTAATGATTATATTTCCTTGAGACGAAATAGATTTATCACTGATATATCTCCATTCATTATAGGATTCGTGTGTAATTGGTTTTTTATTCTGTCCCCAAAAGTTGAAGAAAATAAAATATAAAATAATCGTGATTGTTATTCTCATGTTACGAAAATACTAAATTGAAATTAACTAAAGTAACTATTTTAGTGAAATTATAATCTACCATTAAAATATCTTTTCAAAAAAAGTATGCTTGCATAACAATTTTTATATAATTTTGCTTTGAGAATCATCTAAATGACTATTTTTGTCAAGAAGGAAAATTAATCTTAAAAAATCATATAATGAAATTATTAGTTTGTATTAGTAAAGCTCCTGACACAACATCAAAAATTGCCTTTACAGACGGCAATACGAAGTTTGATGAAAATGGAGTTCAGTACATTGTGAACCCTTATGACGAGTGGTACGCATTGGTTAGAGCTTTGGAATTGGTAGAAGCAAATGGCGGATCAGTGACCACCATCACAGTGGGTACTGCAGCAGATGAGCCTACTATCAGAAAAGCATTGGCAATTGGTGCAAATGACGCTGTAAGAATTGACGCACCTGCAACGGATCCTTATTTTGTTGCTAAACAAATTGCAGAATACGCAAAAGACAAAGGTTTTGACGTAATTCTAACTGGAAAAGAAACCATTGATTTCAATGGGGCTCAAGTTTCTGGAATGATTGCAGAAATTTTAGATTTACCATTTGTGTCTCTTGCTCAAAAAATGGAAGTAGCAGGAAATACTGCAACCATCGAAAGAGATGTGCCAGGAGGTTCTGAAATTATTGAAGTAGCTACTCCATTTGTATTGAGTGCTGCAAAAGGAATGGCAGAACAAAGAATTCCTAACATGAGAGGAATTATGGCTGCAAGAACAAAACCACTTACGGTAGTTCCAGCAGTTTCAGTGGAAAATGCTACCACTGTAGTTTCTTATGAATTGCCACCAGCAAAATCTGAATGTAAATATTTTACAGCAGATCAAATGGATGAATTAGTAGCAGCATTACACAACGAAGCAAAAGCAATATAGTTATGTCAGTATTAGTATTTGTAGAATCAAAAGACGGAAAATTTTCGAAAGCAGCTTTCGAAGCCGTTAGTTATGGAAATAAAATAGGAACTACCACAGTAATCACTTTCGGTGATGCATCTGATGATGTGTTGGCAGGACTTGGAAATTATGGAGCATCAAAAGTGTTGGTGAATAAATCTGTTGATGGTAAAAATGAACAACAGTTAACAAGACTAATTCACGCTGCGGCAGAAGCAACTGGAGCAGAAACTGTTGTGATGATCCAAGATCAATTAGGGAAAGCAATTGCACCTAGAGTAGCAGCAAGAATGAATGCTGGACATATTTCTGGAGCAGTAGCACTTCCAGATACAAGCAATGGTTTTGTAGTAAAAACTTATGTTTATTCAGGAAAAGCATTTGCGAATGTAAAAGTAAACACTCCAAAAAGAGTTATTTCTTTAGTTTCTAATGCGCTTGCACCAGTTGCTACTGGAGGAAGTGCTTCTGTAGAAGTTTTCAATGCAGATTTGGGAGATGCCAAAATCAAAGTAAAAGAAATGAAATCTCAAGGAGCTGGTGTTCCACTTCCAGAAGCAGAATTAGTAGTTTCTGCTGGAAGAGGTCTTAAAGGACCAGAAAACTGGGGAATTGTTGAAGATTTGGCAAAAGCCCTAGGAGCTACCACTGCTTGTTCAAGACCTGTAGCAGATATTGGATGGAGACCTCACCACGAACACGTAGGTCAAACTGGTGTTGCGATAAGACCTAATCTATATATTGCAGCAGGAATTTCTGGAGCGATTCAGCATTTGGCAGGGGTAAACAGTAGTAAAACAATTGTTGTAATCAACACGGATTCTGAAGCACCTTTCTTTAAGGCTGCAAACTACGGAGTAGTAGGGGATGCGTTTGACGTTTTACCAAGATTAACTGAAGCAATCAATAAATTTAAAGCCGCTCAGTAGTTTTAAGTTTTAATTATACTTTTAAAGGTGCATGTTATTCATTAATATGCACCTTTTTTGTTTTAGAATTTTTATCATTCAATTTGAAATAAACTGGAAATATTATCCAAACAAACTTTAAATCAAAATAAATGTTGTAATTTAGGGTGTTGGAAGAAATTAAAAAATAGTAATTCAAGTCGAAAATATTGGCTTTGTCTTACTATTTTCTAGAGACAATTAGTTTTCGAAATAGTGTGAGGAAAAATGTATAGCACGAAAATTAAAAAGAAGTTCTGCTATAGTTTTTAGTTGGATTGAATCAGCGAATATCTGCTCCATCTGTGTTATCAGCGTTCTATATTAGAATTTCCCATTGCACAAACTCTACCTAAACTTTTTTAAAGAAAATAAATCATTTTGATGATTACTTCTTCCACATTCCCGAAAATTCGGAGAAGAATCTAAATATTTGCTTTCTAAAAATCACAAACATAATAATATATGGAGAGAGCATTAATAGCGTAATACCGTAATTTAATCCATTCCCTAGTGATAAGCCATTGTCCTCACTGCTTTCTATCTGTGCTTTACATTGTGCACAACCTTGGGCAAGTGCATCTAAATTAGTAATTAGAAACAAAACTGTTAAAAGGAATATGTTTTTGATTTTAAGCATAAAATGGACTGATCATAAAATACACCACAACACCTGTGATTGCCACATATAACCATAGCGGAAAAGCAATTCTTGCTAATTTCTTATGGTCAGCGAATTTTCCTAAAATCGCTCTTAAGTAGGTAAACAAAACAAAAGGTATGATGATTATTGATAGTAAAATATGAGAAATTAAAATAAAATAATAAACATACTTTGTAAATCCAAGTGCTAAAGATTCGCTTTCTTGTAAAATCCCATCGTGATTGGCATCTCCAAAAATAGTTGAGTCTGATGTCATGTGGTAAGCGACATACAAAACCAAAAATAAAGTAGAAAGTCCAATCGCTACTTTCATTAAATTTTCGTGTAGTTTTCTTTTGCCATTTTTAATAGAGACTACAGCAGCTATTAAAATAAAAGCAGTAAGCCCATTGATAAAAGCATAAATAGGTGGTAAAAAGGTAAAAGGTTCAACATCAACTCCTAATTTTCTAAGATTAACTCCGAATAAAATTGCAACTGCCAGAGGAATTGCAATAGAAAGTACGATAATCCACTTTTTGTAAGCGCTTTCTTTTGTTGTATTAATTGCTTGACTCATCTTTTATCAATTTTTGAAGGTCATTTACCAATTGGTTAACTTCTTTGGTTTCTGTTCCTTCGTAATAACCTCTAATTCTCATTTTACTGTCAATAAGCATTAGTTTTTCGGAGTGTAAAAATCCTCCAGGAGCTAAAGCATCTTGACTATTGGGAACCAAATAACCATTTACACCTAATTCATAAATATCTTTTTGGTTTCCTGTTACAAAGTTATAGTTTGACAAATCAAAACCGTACTCTTCTGCATAAAATTTTAATCTTTCCACACTATCTCTTTCCGGATCTACAGTGTAAGCTATGACATTAAAGTCCAATCCTTTGGTCTGTTTTTGAAATTCAACCATATTGGAATGAATTTTCGGACAAATTTGTGGACAATGAGAGAAAAAGAAATACGCAACATAAGGTTTTCCTTGGTAATCTTTTGTGCCTACATATTCACCATCTTGGTTGATAAAAGCCCAATACGGAATTGTATGATAAACCGTGTCTTTGTCAATGCCTTCGATAAATTCTTTGTGACCATAAATGGGTAATTGAGCATTTTTATTATTCGTATCGTCTTGTGAAGAACTTTCATCACAACTCAATAATACAAATGCTATAAGAATGAAAATAATACTATTAATTTTTTTGCTTTTTCTTTTCATTTTCCTCTCGGATTAAAATACTAATTTCCTTGGTAATTCTTTTGTTTTCGCTGGTCTGAGAAGTTATGTACTTTCCTCTGATATGCATATCTCTATCCAACAGTAAAGTCATGTTGTATGCCACTTTTTCTAATCCAAAAATAGAATCTTTTTCTTGCCAAGGATTTTGGGTTTTCATATCTGTATCATAGATTTGCCCCATATCACCGGTAACGATGTTCCATTTATCAGTATTGATATTGTGATATTTGATAAACTCTTTCATTTCATTTAAGGTGTCGTTTTCTCCAACGAATAAAGAAATAATTCTAACATCTTCAAAGCCTTTATTTTTGTTGATTTCATCTGCCACGAACATCTTGAAGTTTTGGAAATCAATTGGGCAGAAGTCGTTTGGACAATCTTTGTAAACAAAATTTACAAGGGTAATTTTACCTTTAAAATCATCCATAGAAACAGTTTCATTCTTATGATTTTTGAATTTAAAACCAGGGACTTGATAGAAAATGGTATCTTGAATTTCTTTTCCGTCAACAGTTTTTGTGATGATTTTATGGTCCCCATAGTATTTGAGCGCTTCAAATCTTTGTTTGCCTAACGAGAAAAAAATAATAAAAAAAGCCGGAAAACCTAGTATTCCGGCAAATAGTAATATCTTAGAAAGTAAACTTCTTTTTTTTGGTTCTTCCATAGTTTAAGGATACAGAATAGAATTTACGTGATACGCTTCTGTAAGTAAAATAAATATCAAATAAGCCATAAAAATAAAATAAGGCGTCAATAATACATATTTAAAACTTTTAGTTTCATCACCAAGGTGCATAAATTTCAATACAATATACGCTGCTTTGATTAAAGTAAGTACAATGAAACTCCACTTGATAACTGGCCAAATGCTGTTTGGTGTTCCATCAATATATTGTTTTACAAAAGCACCTGTGAGTACTTCAACAACAGTGATTAATGTTAGAAGACCTGTAACCTTCCAAATCATTTTTCTTAATTCAACTCCGTGAGCTTCGTCATGATTTGCTGATAAAGCATACTCATTATCTCTATTTAAATCGTCTCTTACCATGTCTATATATTATTAACTATAGTTATTTAAATTTTATTATACCAAGTAGAAGAATGTAAATACAAACACCCAAACTAAATCTACAAAGTGCCAGTACAACCCAACTTTTTCTATCATTTCAAAGTGTCCACGTTTGTCGTAAACTCCTTTAACAACGTTTATCAGAATAATTAAGTTGATGACAACTCCAGACAAAACGTGGAATCCGTGGAATCCAGTAATAAAGAAAAATAAATTTGCAAACTGTGGAATCATTGGTGCATATTCATTTTCAGTCATGTTAGCCCCTTGAATATGAGCTAGAGGTTCTGCAATGTATTGAGCCACTAATGCTTGTTCTTCTGCAGTAGATCCAAATACTTTACCGTGTCCAAAATCCAAAACAAATTCTTGCGATATTCCCATTTCAGCACCCTCTTTAATTGTTGCCCATCCATTGTTCCAGACTTCAGGTGTGAGAATCGCTCCATAATGTGACCCATGAATAAAGTGATACCATTCCCATGCTTGAGAACCAACGAAGAAAACACCTCCGATTACAGTAAGTGTCAACCATTTGATAACACCTTTTTTATCTACTCTGTGACCTGCTTCTACGGCCAAAACCATAGTAACCGAACTCACAATAAGTATAAAAGTCATTAATGCAACATACAATAATGGAAAGCCATTTCCTAAGAAAGGCATAGCATTAAAGACTTCTTCTCCTACTGGCCAAGAATCATATTGATGTCTAAAATAACCGTAAGCACATAATAATCCTCCAAATGTCAATGCATCCGACAAAAGGAAAAACCACATCATTTGCTTTCCGTAGGTTAATCTAAAAGGGGATCCATCTCCTCCCCATGCTGTTGCTGCGTCTAGTTCTTTAGCGTGTCCTGCCATTTTATTTTATTTTGAAAGTGCAAGTTTAAACATTATCTCCAAATTTTGATAGAAATCTTACAACTTTTTACACTTAGAATTATTCTAAATAGTATTTACGTACCAAAAGGTGAATAAAACCAACCATAATATTCCTAAGAAGTGCCAAAAGTAACCTCCTATTTTTAAGCCAACTACGTGTTCCGAATGGTAATATCCTTTGAAAGATCTTACCAACAAAACAGACAATAATCCAAATCCTATTAAAATGTGAAGTGCATGCATAAATGTGAGTGCATATACAAATGAACTTGCCACATTACTTGCTTGGTAAAATTCATTGTATTGTCCATTGGATAATTCTGCTCCCATTTTGTACCAAACACCTTCTTGGTTGATGAAAATATTATTCTGTGTAATTTTGTCTGTAAAGTAAAAGTCTTTAGGTTGCACTTGCTCACCTTCAGAATATATTTTACCATCTTTTATTACGTATTCTTTTCCACCTTCAAAATGTTTTGCTTCAATTTCTAATTTGCCTTCATCAGAAATTTTAGTTGTAGGGAAATATAATTTTCTATCTATTAATGACAAAACTTCTCCATTTAAAGAAATCGTAAAATCTTCTCCATAAACACCTCTCATTCCAAAATAAGGCGTCTCATTTTTGATTCCAAAAGCAAAATTAAATAGTGTTGTCAATTCATCTGCTTGAAGTTCTATTCCAGAATATAGAAATTTACCTTCTTTTAATTCCAAAGGTTTTGGTGCTATTTCAGAGATATTAACTTTAGCAATGGTATAAGGACTTCCATAATTTTTTAATTGAAAAGACTTAGGAATATATTTTCTATCATTTTGACAAATTGGAAAAATAAATTCTTTCAAAGCTTCAACTTCTTTTGGGGTTAAAGTATCACCTTGATGCACATAATTGACACCATTAAATTCGATAGGTAAATTGTCTTTTAATACTATAAATTTTTCTCCATAAGCTCCTTTTTGGAAAAAAACACCTCCAGTTACATAATTTCCTGATGCCACTAGTTGAGCCCAACCTTTTACTTGAAAACCTACAAATCCAATTCCAAGTAATAATGTCAATCCGACACTCAATTGAACCAATGATTTTTTGTTTTGTTTGGCAAAAACTTTTGCAAGATATAAGGTTACACTGCTTATTAAAATAAGAACCGTACTTGTCCAAAACGCTGAAGGTAATCTTAAATTTACCCAAAATTTGTCCATTTTACTTACTACAACAGCACTTATGAGCCCCATGAAAAGCATTACGATAGCAACAATAGACAAAACCGTGATTAATTTCAGCGATCTTTCTCTCTGTGCTTTTAACTCTTCAGGAGTTCTTTCTCCATACTTTTCGACCTCTTCCATCGGTTTTTTATAACTTAAAAAAATAATAAATCAACTGCGCTACTGGTAAATATATAAATGAGGCAAACATTAATTGTTTTGCATACTTCATTTCTAATGTTTTGTAAAGGTAATAACCAGGAATGGCAAATAGCAACCCAAGTGCTGCTAAAATTGGCATTGCATATACATTGCAAATGGGAGGAATGTCAGGTAAAATTTGAATACAAGGTAAAATTCCAATTGGAATCATTGCAACACTATATACAAATATCTGAAAAGCGCTCGACTTTGTCCTACCTTGAGCACTTGGCAATAATTTGAATCCTGCTTTTAAGTAATCATCATGAATTTTCCATGCGATAGCCCAAAAATGTGGAAATTGCCAGAAAAACTGAGTTAGAAATAAAATTCCAGGAATCAAACCAAATTGACCTGTTACAGCAATATAACCCAACATTGGAGGAATACTTCCTGGAAAAGCTCCTACAAATACTGCAACTGGGCTGATGGTTTTTAGAGGTGTATAGACCATTACATACAAGAACATGGCTAAAAATCCTAAAACTCCGCTAAGGAAATTTAATTGAAATAGGCAAATTTCACCTAAAACACCTATTAAAACAGCAAATACAATTGCTTCTGTTATTGTTAATCTTTCGGCAGCCAAAGGTCGATTTTTGGTACGTTCCATTTTAGCATCCAACTTACGTTCCCATACTTGATTAAAAGCATTGGATGCTCCTGTAACTAGAAATCCACCAATAATCAATAAAGAAAATTGTATCCAATTAAAATAAGAGATAGATTCTAATGCAATCAAATATCCAAGAGCAGCAGAAAAAACAACTAAAGAGGCTAATCTAAATTTTCCTAGTGCTATGAAATCCTGAACTTTACTTACTTGAAGTATTTCTTGATTGGTAATATCTGTATCTTTGGTCAAAAAAAAAGATTTATTTTGCGCTACAAAGTTAATTCGCATTGCTGAATTTAAAAACAAAAAACGATATTTATTATCATTAAAAATAATAATACACTATGATTTCTATAGAAGAGGCATTGAAAATGATTTCTAATAGCACCCATTCTCTTGGTTATTCAGAAAATAACCTGATTGATTCACTAGGGAAAGTACTTTCAGAAAATATTTTGGCTCCAATAGATTTACCACCATTTGACCAATCTGCAATGGATGGATATGCTTTTAAAAATGGAAATGAGAATGTTTATAAGGTTTTAGGTTTGATAAAGGCAGGGGATGACGCATCAAAAATAGTTTTAAATGAAAATGAAGCCATAAAAATATTTACAGGAGCCTTCTGTCCTTCTTCTGCTGATGCTGTTTGTCAAATAGAACATGTAATTCAAAACCAAGATGGAACCCTTTCATTTCTTCCAAAGCCAAATTCACAGGCGAATATTAGAAAGCAAGGCGAACAAATAAAAAAAGGAACAGTTGCTCTTGAAAAAGGACATCTGTTGACTCCCGCTTCGTTAGGTTTTTTGGCAAATTTGGGTATTGATGTAGTAAAAACTTTCGACATTCCAAAAGTGGGGATTATCGCTACAGGAAATGAATTAGTTGCTCCTGGAACACAATTGCCTTATGGAAAAATTTATGAAAGTAACAGCATTATGTTGCAAGCCGTATTAAAAAAATATGGAATTGAAAAGGTGATTTTGAGCAAAGCAAAAGATGATTTGGAAGCGACCACAACAACCATTCAGACACAATTGCAAAGTGCAGATGTTTTGATTATTTCTGGAGGAATTTCAGTAGGAGATTATGATTATGTATCAGAGGCGCTTGAGAAAAACGGAGTAAAACAAATTTTTCATAAAGTAAATCAAAAACCCGGTAAACCTTTTTATTTTGGAGTAAAAAACAATCAATTGGTTTTTGCATTACCTGGAAATCCAGCGGCTGCTTTAACCTGTTTTTATATATACATTGTGCCTGCTATAAGAAAAATGATGGGAGGAACTTTTGAAATGTTGGAAAAGATAGAAGCCACTACCGAAACCTCTATTTTGAAACCCAATGCTAGGGCTCAGTTTTTGAAAGCTAAATATAAAAATGGAAATGTGAAAATTCTCGAAGGACAAAGTTCAGCAATGTTACATACATTTTCCGAATCTAATGCTTTGGTATATTTAGAACAAAACAAGGTCATTAAACAAGGGGATAAAGTAGAAACTTACTTGTTTTAAAAAAGTGTTTAACTTATGGAAGCGCTCATTTTGTTTTTCTGTATTTTGCCCATTGTTGCCTTTTTGTATGCCAGCGTGGGACACGGAGGCGCAAGTGGCTATTTGGCATTGATGATTTTGTTCAATTTTGCCATTGATGACATGAAAATCATTGCTTTTATTCTCAATATATTTGTGGCAGGATTTGGGTTTTATTTTTTTTGGAAAAAGGGATTTTTCAAGCCCAAATTATTTATGGCTTTTGCTATTGGTTCTATTCCTGCTGCTTTTATCGGAGGGATGATGCCGATAGATCCTTTTTGGTATAAAAAAATCCTTGCTGTATTTTTGGTTTTTGCCATTTTGAGGCTTTTGAATGTATTTGGAAAAGAACCTCAGAAAACTTTGGATATTCGATGGCTGCCCGCCATTTTGATTGGAGGAATTATTGGTTTTACAAGCGGAATGATTTCTATTGGAGGCGGCATTATATTGAGTCCTATTATATTGTTGTTGGGGTGGGGTAATATGAAAGAAACCGCAGCAGTTTCGGCTCTGTTTATTTTTGTCAATTCCATTTTTGGACTCTTAGGACTTACTTTAAAAGGCATTACCATCACTATTGAACCCTACTTGATTTTATTGTGCATCGCTATTGCTATTTTGGGAGGCATTGCAGGTGCCAAATGGGGTAGCAGTAACAAAAATAGCAAAGAACTCAAATGGGTTTTAGCGTTGGTACTTTGTATCGCTGTTGCCAAATTGGTGGTGTCGGGTAAAACAAACATTTATTAGAATCATGAATTTATATTAAGAATTGAGAAAAGTATCTTTGGTAAGAAATTTCTAAGTTATTACTGTCTTTAAAAACCTTCTTACCAATCTTTTTCACAAAGCAATCATTTATCTCTCAAAAACTAAAATATATAATTCTATATGAATGAGAATTAGGTTTACAAATCCAGCAAATATTTCATTAGACTTATTTTTCAAACCATACATTTAAAGTAAATCAATTAAATTTTGGTTTTTGCCTTCGGTTTTTTTATACTAAAACTAACTAAACAATATCCATCTTTCTCAATAAAAATGAAGCATTCATGTTTTTACAAACACCATCTTTCATTTTGTAGTCAAAATGCAATTCATCGTTGATGATTTCTGCATCGAAATAAAAATTTTGGATTTCAAGCAAATCGTTAGACAAAGTACACAAACCTAAATCATGTGTTGCAATAATTCCAGAGGCAGACATTTTTACCAATTTCTGAACAAATTGTTTTGAACCTTCTTCTTTGTCTTTGCTGTTGGTTCCTTTGAGGATTTCATCCAAAATGATAAAATGAGGTGTTTTACCAATCGTTTCGATGATGTATTTCAATCTTTTTAACTCAGCAAAAAAGTAAGATTCATCATCTTTTAGAGAATCTTCTGTTCGCATACTTGAAATAAGTTTTTGAGGTTTAATCTCAATATTTTTAGCAAAAATGGGTAAGCCCACATTGGTCATCACAATTGTCAAACCAATGGTTCTCAAAAATGTACTTTTCCCTGCCATATTAGCTCCAGTAATGATGAGGAAATTTCCTTCTGTCATCGTAACGCTATTGGTAATGCAGTTTTCAACATTCAACAAAGGATGACCAATTTCTTCTGCCTTTAGGAGTGTTTTGTCTTCTTGAGAAAGCAAAGTGGGAAATGTAAATTGAGGATGATTGAAACGATACAAAGAAAGAGACAATAAAGCATCCATTTCGAAAATTCCGCTGATCCAATTTGAAACCGTTTCTTTATTATTGGTAATCCATTTTTCAAGTGCAAAAATCGTCTGAGAATCCCAAAGCAACAGCGCATTTCCAAAAATACCAACTAGAAAATTATTTCTGTTGTTGAATAAATCTACTTTTTTGGAAAAAGACTTAAACATGGCAGACGCCTGGCTGTTGTCTTGACGAATATTTTTTTGAATATTTACTAATATTTCACTTGAAAATTTCTGCTTTTCAATAAGGTCTAAAAGCGAACCGTAAGTATTGATATTTTCAGCAATTCTGTTGATTTCAATACTGAACTTTAAGGTGTTTCTTATAAGTAAACCCGTTACAATCAAACCTAAGGTAAACCAACCACCAAATACAATTCCTGCAATCATTTCTGAGATATACAAAGACAATAATACAATAGAAATAACTGGAAAAACCCACAAAATATATTTGATGTTTTTGTTCATCGCAGGCTGGTAGTTTTTAAACCAACCTTGGAGTAATTCTGGTTTTAAATCCGATTTGTTGGTTCTGGAAGTTCCCACAAAATGTTCTTGGAAATCTTGCAATTCCGAAAGTTCAGTAATGGCTTTTTGCTTAGCAATAATATTTTTATTGTCGTTAGACAAAAATTGTTTTGCCAAACAATTTTCCCCACCCAATGTACTTGTTCTGTTGATTTTATGAAAAAAAGACAAGTTTCCAAACAAATCCATATCGTGAGCATACTCATGTTGTGGTATTTTGTATTCATTGCCATCTTTAGCCCATTCAAAATCGTTTTCTAACGCTTTGATTTCATTATCATAAAACTGAAGCACAGCACTCCAATATTCTTTTTTGGCATCATACATTCCATGCCATTTGATTAAGACCATAAAAAGAAACCCAAGCACCACAATATTCAGCACTTCCAAGATGAGGTTGCCCCAAAATAAATAGCCCAATAAAATAATCAACCCAAAAGCCAAGACCCTCAAACCAACAAGTAAATTGGTCTTTGTAACCATAGATTTTAGTTGCTGAACTGCAAATTCAGACTTTTGTGTATAATGTTGTTTTAAATCTTTCAATAGTTTAAAAATTAAAAAGTAATGTACCTACGATAATCCCAGCAGTAATGATGATAAGATGCAGGTTGCTTTCCCTTTTGGAATGAGAATGTTCGAACAAAATAGAAGTGATGATATGCAAAAGCATTCCTGTAGAAAACGCCATGAAATAATTACCATAAATGTGCAAATTACTCGATTCTGAAAAAGCAAAACCTAAACTAGCTCCAATAGGAGTCATGATAGAAAATAAAAATATAAACAGAAAAAATCTAATTTTAGAAATTTCAAGAGAAAATAAAAACAGCGAAATAATTACCGTAAGCGGAATATTGTGCACGATAATCGCTGAAATATATTTCCATTTACTATTTGTTGACGCTCCATCACCGTGGTCGTGTCCGTGATCATGGTGGTGATGATGGTGTTGATGCTGATTCGCCACTTCTTCGATGCCTTCCACTTCTCCTAAGAACAAAGGAATTCCTTCTACCAAAGCATGGATTCCCAAACCGATAAATAAACCAATCAAAATAGATTTGTGTCCCTTGCTGTGTGCGTGATCATGTCCATGTTCGACTCCATGTGTAATTTTTTCCAAAAACAACTGAAAAATCATTCCAGCCATTAGTGTAAATCCAATTCCCACGGACTTTACTTCGTAGATTTCTGGAAGAATATGCACAAATATCAATGCTGTGACAATGGCAGCTGCAAAAGCATTGATGTATCTTTTTTTAGCACTTATTAAATCCGTAAAAAGCAGTACAATACCACCTGTAATTAAGACGCCACCAATTAACGATAATGAAACTAAGTATAAATTCATATTTGCAATAAGGTTGCAAAGATAGACCACTTTAAAAAATCAGCATTATTTTATGGAAAAAATATTACAATAATGTGAAAACAGTTTTTAACTACCCTTTCGTTGATTTTTTGTATGTTTAAGCATATAAATTTGCAGTTTTCGCATTGAATTATATCTAATTACGTATAGTTTTATATATTTGCATTTATTTATATTTAAATACATATAATGAAGCAATTATCAGATTTCGTAAAAGAACGTAGAAAGGAGGTAAACTTAACGCAAGAGGAATTTGCAGACCGTTCGGGTGTTGCGTTAACTGTAATTCGGAAAATAGAACAAGGTAAAACGAATCTCAATATGGATAAAGTTAACTTAGTTCTTCGTATGTTTGGTCATGAGTTAGCACCTGTAAATAGTAAAGAATTGAATGAATGAGACAGGGAAAAGTTTTTTATAAAAATCAACTAGCGGGCATCATCACTGAAACGAATGATGGTGAATTTGTATTTAAGTATGATGATCAATAATAGGCATAGATAATTAGTGTTTAAAGGTTTATGTAAATGAAGCGTTCTATTAACTTTTATTTTCTGATTTTATAACAAAATTAAAATTATATTTGTAAGCAACAAGTTGAATAAATATGAAGCCAAGCATTTTGCACGGTAATTTTTACTTTAATAAATTTGAACAATGCAAGAGTTGATTAAAGATAAATTAGAAGAATTAAAAAGATTGTGTCAAGACTATGATGTCAAGACAATGCACGTCTTTGGTTCTGCATGCACTGAAAAATTTAACGATAAAAGCGACATTGATATACTTATTTCATTCAAGGATATTACAATTGAAAAATATACTGACAATTATTTTGATTTACATTATAAACTAGAGGAACTATTCAATCGAAAAATTGATTTATTAACAGAAAACTCACTTTCAAACCCTTATTTTATAGAAAGTGTTGAGGAAACCAAACAACTTCTTTATGCAGCGTGAGATATTGAAATATTTACTTGATATTCAAGAATCCATCAATTCAATTAAAGACTATTTGGGAGAAAAACGTGAGTTCAATGAGTATATGTCAAACAAGCTTTTAAGACAATGAACAACATCCAAACCATAAACACAGCATACATTAGAACTTCAAGAACAATAGAAACTGTTTTGGTTTCTAAGGAAAACTTGAGTAAAGTATTTTTTATTTACAATTATGAAGGGTATTCTTTTAGAGTTTATGAAAATCATTTGGATTTAATTCATTTTTTCCAAAATAATATTGAAACTGATGTTCATTTTAATTCAGAAGTTGAACTCGATAACTTTCTATCTGAAGTTAAGTTGTCAGCGTGAAATTTGATAGCATTTTAAAATTATTCCAAAAAAGAAAATGAAGTATTTAATTTTTATATTTATTCCATTAGTGTTTCATAGTCAAGAAGTAAAGGATTTTGAAGTTTTTTTTCAGAATATATTAGATAATGAAGTATTTATAAACTTAGTAGAAACTAATTCTGAATTTAAATGTGAAAATTCTTTGTTGATTTTAAATAAACAAGAAATGAATCTCAAATACCAAAATATGAATTTATTAACATTTAACAATAATGAAAGTTGTCCTGGAATTATTTTTAATGTCACAAAAATTAATAAACGTAAATACCACATTTTAGCGTATATTTCATCCACTTTAATGACTTCTTCAAAAACAGGATATTCAAAATCCATAATTTGTAGATTTGTCATAAAAAGAAAGAAGAATTCTTTCAAATTAATAAATAATAAAAGAAAATCATACATTTATTTAAAGGAAAAACATATTTACTATTTATAAATGGAATTTAGCCTTTCTTTTTGTGAAAATAGATATTTCAATCCCCCCTCTCGTTCAAAAATATCTTCAATTGTTTAATTATTTCATAGCCCAATCATTTATAATGATTAATTTTGCCCCCTCAATTTTCAAAGGAAACAATTAAATGGACAAAAATACTTTAATAGGTTTATTTTTAATAGGGGCAATTTTATTGACTTTCACCATTATGAACAATGATGAAGTGGAGGACAAATCAAAAGAGGCTAAAGCTCAAACCGAAACAACTAAACCTCAAACTGAAGATTCTCTCGAATTACAAACCAAAGAAATTGCTTTAGATACTGTTGCTGCTGTAAATGATTCTATTGTTATCAGTGCTTTGCCAGATTCTCTTCAACAAGATTCTGTATTCGTAGCGCAATATTTAGATTCTGTAAAAACTGTAGAAATTCAAAAAGTTGCATCGCTCAAAACCAATGAATTAAGTGGTGAATTTGGGATTTTTGCTCCAGCAGCAATCTCTAAGGACAAAGAATACGCAACTTTAGAAAATGACAAAATAGTTGTAAAACTTTCCAATAGCGGAGGTAGAATCGTAGATGTGAAATTAAAAGAATTTCAATCTTACCAAGATTATATGGCTACTCCCGATTCGATGAGCGGTTTGCATTTATTCGATGAAGCCAAAAGTTCTTTTGGTCTTTCTTTAGTGAATGAAGGAATTCCTTTGAGTACCTCAAATTTGATTTTCGAACTTCAAGGTAACTCGAATGCTGTGGTTGTTTCTGATACGAATAGTGCAACTTTGACGTACAGACTTCAAACAAACGATCCTAATAAATACATAGATTTTAAGTATTCATTGAAAAACGGAAATTACAATGTTGTTTTGGATATCGAATATGTAGGGCTTAAAAACATTGACGACATAGATTATAACAATATCTTCATCAACTGGAAACTACAAGGTTTGGCTACCGAAAAATTGGCAAGCGATGAGCGAACTATTGCGACTGTAATGTTTCGTTATTTCGACCAAAAAAGAGATTATCTTTCTGAAAGATCTGACGATGAGTTAGAATTGACATCCAACACGAATTGGGTAGCGTTCAAACACAAGTTTTTCTCTTCTGCCATACTTTCTGAACAAGGATTTATGAAAGGAAAAGTAGCTCAAAAGCAATTAGAAGGAGATAAATATACTTTGGAATACCAAACAACTTTACAATTGCCTTCTAGCAATATTTCACAAGTGAAATTCTTCTTCGGACCTAATGATTACGATGTTTTGGCTTCTTATGACAACGGAATGGAAGACATCATCAATCACGGATGGGGAATTTTTGGTTGGGTGAATAAATACTTTATCAAACCCGTTTTTGATTTATTAAAAAATGGAGGTTTAGCGATTGGATTGGTTATCTTCTTGGTAACTTTAATTGTGAAAATTGTCATTACACCTTTGACTTACAAAAACTACATTTCTTCTGCTAAAATGAAGGTTTTGAAACCAGAAATTACCAGAATTAATGAGAAATATCCTGGTCAAGACCAAATGATGAAGAGACAACAAGAAACACAAGCCTTGTATCGCTCTAGTGGTGTAAATCCAATGGCAGGTTGTATTCCTATGTTGATTCAAATGCCGATTTTATTAGCTGTCTTCAAGTTTTTTCCAGCATCTATCGATTTGAGACACGCGAGTTTCCTTTGGGCAGAAGATTTATCATCTTTTGATGCAATAGCTTCTTGGACTGGAGATATTCCTATTCTTACAAGTATTTATGGAAATCACGTGAGTTTATTCACCTTGTTGATGGCTGTTTCTACATTGATTTATACCATAATGAACAGTGGAAATATGGCACAGCCTTCTACTCCAGGAATGCCTAATATGAAAGTCATTATGTATTTCTTTCCTATTATGATGATATTCTTCTTCAACTCTTTCTCAGCTGGTTTGAGTTACTATTATTTATGTGGTAACTTATTCAACATCGGTATTATGTATGGAATCAAAAAATTCTTTATCGATGAAGATAAAATCAGATTGAAAATCGAAGAGAACAAGAAGAAACCTGCTAAAAAATCCAAATTTATGGAAAGATTAGAAGAGGTTCAAAAACAACAAGCCAACCAAAAGAAAAAGAAAAAATAAGACAATAAATTTTGTTTGTTTTTCGTTTTTTGTGATGGATAAGTTGTAGCAAATCAGTATTTTTTGTACTTTGCGCTTCAATTACCCTTTAAAATAGATTACATAGGTAATTTTTTATTAATTCAACCTATTGCTTTATGGAAAAAATAAAATACGAATTAGAATTTATTCTCAATACGAGTACCACCATTTTGTACAAATGTCTTTACACCCCAAGCGGTCTTTCTGAGTGGTTTGCAGATAATGTCAATGTAAAAGATGATTTTTATACCTTCATTTGGGATGGCAGTGAAGAATCTGCCACACTTCTCAAAAACAAAAAAAATGAATTGGTACAATTTCAATGGGAAGATGACGAAGGAGAAGATTACTATTTTGAATTATTGATTAGAGTGGATCCAATGACACAACAAGTAGCATTGATTATTACCGATTTTGCTGAAGAAGATGAATTGGAAGACGCTAAATTATTGTGGGAAAATTCGGTTAATAATCTTAGACAATCCATCGGCTGTTAAATATTCTTTATTTATTCTATTTATCTTATGTCAAAATTAAGTTGGGTTGTTGTTAAGTCATTTATTGGCCCGTTTATTCTTAATTTTTTCATCTGGATGATATTACTCGATATGCAGTCACTTTGGTTGTATATCGATGATTTGATGGGCAAAGGTTTGTCTTGGAAAATTATTTTGGAATTGATGTTTTATTTTTCTGCCAATTGGGTTCCGATGGCGCTTCCATTATCTATTTTATTAGCTTCCATAATGACTATGGGAAAAATGGGAGAGAGCAATGAACTGATTGCAATGAAAGCGGCAGGAATGTCATTGTTTAGAATTATGCGACCGATGTTAGTGATTATGGTTTTTGTTTCGGCATTCGCATTTTATTTTTCAAATTCGCTTTGGCCCAAAGCCAATTTCAAATTGAGAGTGCTTATTTCTGACATTCAAGAAACCAAAGCGGCTATTATTTTTAAAGATGGTATTTTTTATGACGAATTAGAAGGATATAATATTCGAGTTGGCGAAAAACTAGACGATGGTAATACGCTGAAAAATATCTTGATTTACGATTATACTAATCTCAAAACCAATATGGGTTATTTGAAAGATCCTAGAGATTACAAAAGAGTCATAAGCGCAAAGACTGGAACCATCAAACAGGAAAAGAAAGGTAATTTTCTTGTGGTTTCATTAAATGATGGCTTTGTATTTCAGGAAATGAGTCCAAAAGATATCAAAGATTCCAAAATGCCATATATGCGATATTATTTCAAAAAGGCAGACTTAAAATTCAAATTAAATTCATTTGATTTTGAAAGATCAGAAGAAGACAAATATGAAAAGGAGGAATATTTGATGACGCTGAAACAAATCAATGAGAAACTTGATTCTACAGATATAGAATTGGATAAAAAAAGAGCACAATGGTTTGAATTGTACAAAAATTCTTATGTATTCAGTGTACCAATGAATGATTCGGTAAGCGCTTTAAATTTCGATACTATAGAAGCTTCGCCTTTTTATTTTGAAGGATTGGATGACGTTGACAAAAAATTGAATCTTACAGATGCGATTAGTAAAGTAGAAAGTAAACTTCAAAATATTGAAAAATTTATAGCTTTAAATGATGTCATTTACAAATACAGAAATGATTTAGAAATCAAATGGCACGAAAAATTCACACTTTCTTACGCTTGTTTTATGTTGTTTTTTCTAGGAGCTTCACTAGGTGCAATTGTGAAGAAAGGTGGTTTTGGAGCGCCAGTTTTAATCGCAATTTTACTTTTTATAGTGTATTTTATTCTTACTAGAGGAGGGCAAGAAATGGCACAATACAACACATTATCTCCCTTCACTGGTATGTGGCTCAGTGCTATGGTTCTAACACCAATTGCTGTTTTTATTTCCTACAAAGCCAACAATGATTCTAAAATATTTGATTTAGATTTTTACGTGAAGTTGTTTAAACGAAAGAGATGAAAACAAGCTTTACTCTTAATGGTTACATAGTTTTGTGTACATTTGCAAATCAAATATTTTGATGGTTTTTTAAAATCAAAATAAGTTAATTAAAATAATCTATGCGAATTTTACAATTATGTCTTAAACCACCACAGCCAGCAAAAGATGGAGGTTGTATAGCCATAAATAATATTTCCAAAGGTTTAATTGATTTAGGCGTTGATTTAAAAATACTTACTCTAAGCACACACAAACACCCTTTTGATATCAATGCCTTCAGTGAAGCGTTTGTAAGTCATTCCAAAATTGAAGCGGTTTTTATTGATACAAAACTGAATATTGTAGATGCATTTTCTAATCTAGTTACTGCAGATTCATACAATGTAAGCCGTTTTTTTTCCACAGATTTTGATATTTTACTTCGAAAAACTTTAGAAGCAAACGAATATGATATAGTGCATTTAGAAAGTCTTTTTATGACTACTTATTGTCATACGATAAGAAGATTTAGTAAAGCAAAAATAGTATTAAGGTCGCACAATTTGGAGCATATGATTTGGGAAAGAATGGCAAACCAATCTACCAATCCAGCCAAAAAAGTGTATCTAAAATTATTGGCAAAACAACTTCGAGAATACGAAATAAATACTCTCAATTCGATTGATGGAATTGCATCGATTACAGATGAGGATGGTGATAAATATAAAAATTTGGGTTGTAAAAAACCTATTATGACAGTTCCATTCGGAGTTCAAATGAGTGATTATCAATTTACAGTTCCCAAACCTACTCAAGATTTGAAATTATTTCACCTTGGAGCAATGGATTGGAAACCCAACATTGAAGGTGTTTCGTGGTTTTTGGAAGAAATTTGGATTCCGCTTCAAGAAAAACATCCCGAACTCATTTTAAATATTGCGGGAAGAAATATGCCCAATTGGTTGATGCAGAGTAACTACAATAATGTAAATAATTTGGGAGAAGTGCCTAGTTCATCTCAATTCATCAATGACAATACCGTGATGATTGTACCTTTACTTTCTGCTGGTGGAATGCGTGTGAAAATTATTGAAGGAATGGCGTTGGGAAAAGTAGTGCTTTCTACTAGCATAGGCGCAGAAGGAATTGATTATAAAGATAGAGAAAATATACTTATAGCTAATACACTGGAAGAACATATTAGTCAGGTGGAATGGCTTATGGAAGATTCAAATAGAATTGCAACTATAGGAACAAACGCCCGACAATTGGTAGAAAAAAAATACGATAACGAGATTATAATAAAAAATTTGTTTGGATTTTATACAGATTTAGTATCGTTGAAATGAAACCTAGATTATTAGTCATATCATCCCGTGTACCGTATCCTTTAGACAAAGGAGATAAACTAAGGTTGTATCATCAGTTGAGGTTTTTAAATAAGAAATTTCAAATATGTTTGATATCTTTAGATGATGCCAAAACAGATATTTCTTCAATCACCAAACTCGAATCCATTGTGGATGAAGTGCACGTGATTCAACTTCCTAAATGGAAAATATATTTAAACCTATTGTTAGGTTTTGCAGGTAGAAAACCCTTTCAGGTATATTATTTCTATCAAAGAAGTGCGCATAAAAAAGTGAAGTCTATAGTTACTTCATTTCAGCCTGATCATATTTACTGTCAACTCTTAAGGAGTGCTGAATACGTAAAAGATTTTCATAGTATTCCTAAAACACTCGATTATCAAGATGCTTTTAGTAAAGGAATAGAAAGACGAATAGCCACTGTAGGTTGGAAGAAATTTATCTTTGAAGCAGAACACAAAAGACTTCTGAAATACGAAAACATTATTTTCGATTATTTTGATCATAAAACGATAATTTCTGAGGAAGATAGAAATGCAATTTTTCACGAGCATAGAAAAAAAATACATATCATACCCAACGGAATTGACACTTCTTTTTTTACGAAAACAGCAAATCAAGATAAAAAATATGATTTAGTTTTTGTTGGGAATATGAGTTATGCACCTAATATTGGTAGTGCAAAATACATTTCGGAAATACTATTTCCAGAGTTGGTTAAATTTTATCCAAATATTAAAATTTTAATTGCAGGAGCCAACCCTTCTAATGAAGTTAAAAGATTGCAAAACGAAAATATCGAAGTTTCTGGTTGGATTGATGATATTAGAAATGCTTATAATTCGTCCAAAATTTTCCTTGCGCCAATGCAATTGGGAAGTGGATTGCAAAACAAACTTCTGGAAGCGATGAGTATGGAATTGCCTTGTATTATGTCTAAACTAGCCAACAAATCGCTGAAAGCAATAGATAATGAAACTGCAATCGTCTGTGAAACGAAAGAAGACTATGTAAAGGCGATACAATTATTAATGGAAAACAAAGAAACTTGCCTTCGACTTGCTGAGAACGGTAGAAACTTTGTGAAAAGTCAATTTTCCTGGGAAAAATCAGTTGAAGATTTAGAAAGAGTGATGGATAGGCAATTAGTTAATTAGTTAATTGGTTAATTTGATAATGAGATAATTTGAAAATGCAAAACCAAATAACAAACCAACTTGAATTATTGGCAAATTGAACCTTTAACCTTACCTCTAGCTGTCGGCAGATACGCTGCGGCAGGCAGTCTTCAACAAAAAGCAGCCTTGTTTCAGTTCAGAGTTGAATGTTTAAAGTTGAATGTCTTTTTCAAATTTCAAACACAAATATTAAGTTTATATCCAAATAGATAGCTCCATTCTGTGTACCGCTATCGCTTTGTATTCCAGTCGATATGACAAAGAAACTTTAAACTCCAAACCTCAAACCCCGAACTTTCAACAAAAAGCAGTTTTTTTCAATTTAAATAATTCCCTTTAGTCTAATTCTATTAATTTTGCAAGGCAAAAAAATAATTTTACCAAATCATGAGCATTCAACTTTCAGAACAAGAAATTCAAAGAAGACAATCTTTAGAAAAATTAAGAGATTTAGGAATAGAACCTTATCCTGCAGCATTGTATCCTGTGGATGCGCTATCTAAAGACATCAAGCAGAATTTTGAAGATCAAAAGAAAGTTTGTATTGCTGGTAGAATCATGAGTTTTAGAATCATGGGAAAGGCTTCTTTCGCAGAAATACAAGATAGCGAAGGTAGAATTCAAATTTACATCAATAGAGACGAAATTTGTCCAACAGAGGATAAAACTTTATATAACGATGTTTTCAAAAAACTACTAGATATTGGAGATTTTATTGGTGTAAAAGGCTATCTATTCAAAACACAAGTGGGTGAAATTTCCGTGCATGTGGAAGAATTTACTTTGTTGAGTAAATCACTTAAACCGCTTCCACTTCCTAAAACAGATAGTGAAGGAAAAGTGCATGATGCCTTTGTTGATCCAGAATTGAGATACCGTCAGCGATACGTTGATTTGGTTGTAAATCCTCAAGTAAAAGAAGTTTTCATCAAAAGAACAAAACTTTTCTCTGCCATGCGAAATTTCTTTAATGACGCTGGATACATGGAAGTTGAAACGCCTATTTTGCAAAGTATTGCAGGTGGAGCGGCAGCCAAACCTTTTATGACGCATCACAACGCTTTGGATATCCCATTGTATATGAGAATTGCCAATGAGTTGTATTTAA
Source organism: Flavobacteriales bacterium (assembly GCA_018401455.1). Lineage (GTDB taxonomy): Bacteria > Bacteroidota > Bacteroidia > Flavobacteriales_D > Parvicellaceae > Parvicella. The sequence continues at coordinate 9,533 of JAGYKU010000005.1, read as the reverse complement.
AAAGATTGATTTGTGGTGGTTTTGATGGTGTGTATGAATTTTCAAAAAACTTCAGAAATGAAGGTATGGACAGAACCCACAATCCAGAATTTACAGCAATGGAAATCTATGTGGCATACAAAGATTACAACTGGATGATGGAATTTACAGAAAAGTTGTTGGAACATTGTGCTTTGGCTGTTAATGGAACAACAGAAGCGACTTTTGGTGAACATAAAATTGATTTTAAAGCACCTTACAAAAGAGTGACGATGCGTCAAGCGATTTTGGATTTTACAGGATTTGATATCAAAGGTAAATCCGAAGATGAATTAAGAAAAGCAGCTTTGGACATGGGAATTGATGTAAACGACACCATGGGTGTTGGAAAATTGATAGATGAAATTTTTGGCGAAAAATGTGAAGGAAATTACATTCAACCAACCTTCATTATTGATTATCCCAAAGAAATGTCGCCACTTTGCAAAGCGCATAGAGAAGACCCTAGTTTGACAGAAAGATTTGAGTTGATGGTTTGCGGAAAAGAGATTGCGAACGCCTATTCAGAGTTAAACGACCCAATCGACCAAAGAGAGCGTTTTGAGGAGCAAGTAAGATTATCAGAAAAAGGAGATGATGAAGCAGGTGGATTGATAGATCAAGATTTCTTGAGAGCATTAGAATACGGAATGCCACCCACATCAGGTTTGGGAATAGGAATGGACAGGTTGGTGATGTTTTTGACCAACAACCCTGCGATACAAGAGGTGTTGTTTTTTCCACAAATGAGACCAGAGAAAAAAGCAGTGGCACTTTCTGACGAAGAAAAATTGGTATTAGGAATTTTGAAATCCAAAGCTCCGATGGAATTGGCAACTTTAAAAGACCAATCAGCACTTTCAGGAAAAAAATGGGATGCAGCAATCAAAGGTTTAACCAAAGCAGGTGTTGCAAAAGTTGTAAAAGAAGGAGAAAGTTTGAGGGTTGAGTTGCTAGGTTAAATTAGACTTTTTTATAATTTCATGATTTTCATTTGATTTATTGGTATATTTCATATATTTGTTTGACATAAATAGATGAATGGGGTAAACGCCTGTGGTTGGTGTTTATCTAAATGTTAGCGTTCACAATCATGAAAATTCTAAAAACTTTAATTATATCGGTTCTTTCTACTTGAAAATAATGATGTAGAAGTTTTACAACCAGAAAATAATAAAGAACTTTCAGAAACAACAGATAATGACGACAATTTAATGGTCATGCTTAAGCTTAATATTGAAGTTCCAATTTCTGAGTATAGAACAACAAATAATGTTAACATTCTAGGATATTGGTGCGCGACAAAATACTATGTCAAAAATCAAGATGATGAACATTGGCATCATGTAAAATATGCGAATCATAATAAAGCATTCGAATTCTTTGAAGATAATTCCTACTCAGAAAAAAAAATATACTTTGAATCAAAATTAAATACTGAAGTTTCGGGTAATTTCTTTCTTGTAAATAAAGATAGTATAACAACTCTGAAAATTGCTCCCTTTGAACCAGGCAGAACAAGTTTCGACATTGGAGACACCATGTTAACAGCGTATAATGATTTAACATGGATAAATGATACAACGATATATTTAGAACACATAAGCCCTATAACAAAATCCCACTTTCTTTTAGAATTAACAAAAAGCGAACGCTAACATTTTATCTAGCAAATATGGCGCTTAGTAGGTTAAGAAGGTTCAGTGTTACCTACCTACCCCGCCAAATTTACAATTTGGCTTTTACTAAGAATAAATTAAAAACAATCCGCCTGAGTCGGATGGCTCAGAGCAAACAGAAAGCAAAGCGCTTTTCAATGCCCTACAAAACATACAAGAATCGTTGTGAAGAAGATTTCTGTTTTCTTGCAAAAATGACAGAAAACTAACTATTTTTTTTGGAAAGTAAATCTAACAAGATAGATGTAGTCATTAATTACTTAAGAATATTTCAGTATTGTTCTTAGGTCGAACTCACGTTTTTTTAAACTCATTTCAGTAATATCTTTAAGTCTTTCCGTATAATCTTTAAATCTACAAGATAAAAGGTTCTGACATTTGCACAGTAAATAAAAATAAAAAACAATGAAAAAAGTAGCAATTATTACAGGAGCAAGTTCAGGAATGGGAAAATCATCAGCATTTGAACTTTATAAAAAAGGATACACTGTTTACGGTATGGCAAGGCGTACCGACAAAATGAATGACCTTAAAGAAAAAGGTATGGAAGTGGTTTCGCTAGACTTAACCAATGATGAGAGTATTATAGCAGCGGTAAATACTGTTTTAGAAAAAGAAGGAAGAATAGATGTATTAATCAACAATGCTGGTTACGGTTCTTATGGATCTGTTGAAGAAGTTTCTATTGAAGAAGCCAAGCGACAGTTTGAGGTGAATATATTTGGTTTAGCAAGAATAACCCAATTAGTAATTCCTACTATGCGTATGCAAAAATCGGGTAGAATTGTCAACATTTCTTCAATGGGAGGTAAAATATACACCCCTTTTGGTTCTTGGTATCATGCTACAAAATTTGCTTTGGAGGGCTGGAGTGATTGTTTGCGTATTGAACTCAAACAATTTGGAATAGATGTAGCTATAGTCGAGCCCGGAGGTATTCAAACAGAATGGGGAGATATTGCGATGGAAAGTTTAGATAAAGTTTCTGGAAAAGGGCCGTATGCTGCTATGGTGAAGAAGGTAATTGAAGTGAGCGATAAAAGTAAAGACAAACTAACTCCTGTAGAAGTGTTAGGAAAAGAAATTGCTAAGGCCGCTTCAGAAAACAATCCCAAAACGAGATATTTGAAAGGTTATTTGGCAAAACCACTTGTAGGCATGAGAAAATGGTTGGGTGACAAAACATTTGATAAAATACTTTTAAGTCAACTAAAATAATGAATAACTTTGTATTATGTCCAATACTTTTGAAATAAATACAATTAGTCAGGCACACCAATCTTTGGGGCTTCTTCCGCCCAAACACCCATTGGTTTCTGTAGTAAGAACGGCTGATTTCAGACCTGCGATAGACTTTAATGGTTTAAAAGTGGTAAATAATTTATACCAAATTACGCTTAAAAATATAGGATGCGGTAATTTAACGTATGGAAAGAACACTTACGACTATGAGGAAGGGACTTTAGTATTTACCTCTCCTGGGCAGGTCATCATTTTTGAGGGTGAAATGCCTGCAGAAAATACTAACGACAAAGGCTGGACATTGGCTTTTCATCCGGATTTAATTCGAAAATCGAGTTTGGCAGATAAAATTGACAACTATTCATTTTTTAATTATGACTTAAACGAAGCATTACACCTTTCGGATGAAGAACTCAAAACCATCGAAGAACTATTAGATAAAATAATAAAAGAGTACAGTCAAAATTTAGATAAACACAGTCAAAACTTAATCATATCCAACATAGAATTGTTGCTGGATTATTGTACTCGTTTTTATGACCGTCAATTTTATACACGAACCAATATTAATGTTGATTTTGTATCTAAGTTTGAGAAACTTTTAAAAACGTATTATGATAGGGGAAAAGTGGAGGAAATTGGTCTTCCTAATATTCAATACTTATCTCAAAAACTAAACTTTTCTCCTAATTATCTAAGCGATTTGTTAAAAAAAGAGACTGGAAAAACGGCTCAAGAACATATTCACCTATTTGTGATCAACAAAGCAAAAAATAGTCTTCTAAATTCAAACAGTTCGATTAGCGAGATTGGTTATTCATTAGGTTTTGAGTATCCTCAGCATTTTAGTAGTTTATTTAAGAAAAAAGTGGGGGTAAGTCCTTTAGAATATAGGAATTTGAATTGATAATCTAAAGTTAATCAATTCAGTATTCAAAGTGCTGACTTTGTTCGGTTTTGGCAAAGGCAAAATCTAAAAAGTTACTTATTATAAAAGTACATTCAGTGCTCCTGATTTTTAGAGAATTACTAAAAGTTGTAATGGATTATAATAAAAACAGTAAAAAATTGTAATATATTACAATAAATTGATTAAAAAATTGGATTTCGTTACAACTTTATTGAATTTCTTTTATTTCATGAAGACCATTTCTAGATAGTTTGATTAAATCCGGTTTTAAAACGAGTAATGTAAAAACTAAGACTATATTTACCAACCCAAATGTATGAAAGTAATCTAGTGTTTCGACATTCGCAGAACCAATTATATCTCTACCGTTAATACCTGCAATAAAAAGACAGAAACAAACAAAAAATAAACCTATTTTATTCCAAATGGATGACCCATTTTTCCAATTATTAATCAATGAAAAAACATGAAGTAAAACGTATGCTCCAGCAGGAATCATAAAAAGCATAGCGTATTTTTGTTGGTGTGGAAAGATTAAAGCAATTAACAAACAAGTATAGGCAAACTCCCAGATAAAATAAAAAGCGTTTTTATTTCTTTCATTTCTTTTATACATTACGAGATAAAGTAATGATAGGGCAAGAATTACTCTTATGATTTGTAAAATTGTTTTAAGTGTATTAAACTCTATAGCGACAATTGTTCTATTGAAGTGTGGTGGAGGAACTTCAGATAAATCTTCAAACTCATAAAAATAAGCTGGGATAATAGCGTTTAAAGACTGAGTTCCATTTCCTTTTTCGAAAACATATTTACTCTTTGAAGGGTTAATGGTCTCAAACCAACTTTTATGCATTTCAACATTTCTGGAATTACCTATAAGAAGTGTTGGAAGAACCAAACTAGCCAAAACAAAAACACTACTAAATATGACGGATTTAATTTTTCCTTTTACAAATAGATAATATAGAAAGAAAATAGGGATTATTTTGATGTTTACACCAATTGCTAAAAGTAAGGCTCCTAATACTTCTTGTTTTTTGAAAAGTATTCGATAACAGCCCTCCAAAGATAGCCATAATATTAAAATTGTAATTTGTCCTAATGTTAAGTTGTGATTGATAAATCCTATAGAAATAAAAGCTACAAGTATAGTGAAAAGGAAGTGTTGTTTTTTACTCAAAAATTGAGAAATGTTGGTAATCTGTTGAAAAAGAAACCATAGCCTGAATACTAAAATAAGATTAAAAATACCCCAAATTACTCTTCCAATTTCAAAGTCAAGAAGTGCTATTGGTGATAGTAAAATTGCAAAAAGTGGACTATATAAGTAAAAGTTGAAAGGATTATTCGTATAGATATTTTCATCTCCAAAAATGTGTTTAGCAGCATATAAATATACATTAATATCATTGCCGTCTAAGTATGTTTTTACAATTGTATATACTAATGCTAAGACAAAAATAATGTAAAAGGAAAGGCTAAATTGTTTAATGTATTTCATTATTGCACGAAAGTAATCTTTTTGAGATTTAAAATTAACGAGTTCATTACAAAATCACTGCATTCTACTCAATTTTGCCAATTCTTTCACATCAAAGAATTTTCCTCTCTTAATGTGAGAAAGCACAATCACGGTTTTTTGACTTTCGGGTATTCTGATATAAAAAGTTCTGAAACCTTTCCACCATCCAGTATGAAATACGATTCTACCCATTTCAGATTCTGGGTATATTCGAAATCCATAGCCATAATTTTGCCCATTGTTTTGCATTTCGTTGTGGTCTTGCATTATCAATTGCATGGTAGAATCTGCGACTAATTTGTTTTCATACAAGGCTTTGTCAAACGCTAATAAATCATGAACATTAGAATAAATTCCTTTGTCACCGACCACTCCGTTGAGGTAAATATCAATCACAGGATTGAAAGCACCATTATATCCTTGAGCAGGCATTATAAGTTCGTCATTATTATCTCTATGATACAAAACCGTACTTTTCATTCCACTAGGATCAAAAATGTATTTTTTGAGATATTCTTTGAAAGAAATCCCTGAAACTTTTTCAATGATAGATGCCAAAAGCATATAATTGGTATTGCAATAATAATGCGTTTGATTGGGAGTATAATTGACAATGGGAATATATTTTTCCATGATATTCAAAACATCATTATTGGTAATCGTTTGGTGTTTGTCAGACCAAATAGAATCAGGCGCATCACAAAAGTGCGTGTACTGACTCAAACCACTTCTATGGCAAAGCAACTGGTGAATGTCTATTCCTTCAAAAGGAAAGTTAGGTATAAACTTTTTTACATCATCTGTAAGATTTACTTTTCCTTGTTCAACCAATTGCATCATCGCTATTGCAGTAAAAGGTTTGCTTGCAGAAGCCAATTGAAAAGTATGTTCTAATGTAAGTGTGTCTTTGGTTTTGAGATTGGCATATCCATAACTGTTTTGAAAAACAATTCTGCCTTTTTCGGCAATCAAAACAGTGCCGTAAAATTCAGTAAGTTTGTGTTTATTCAGAAAAAAAGTATCAATTGCATACTTGTATGGTTCGTAAATACTGTCGTAAAATGCAGTACTGTCTATTTCTTGGATTTCTGGAATTACTTTACTTTCAGGAATACTACTTTCATTTTCTGTTTCACAAGAGAACAGTAATGTGAGTAAAAATAGGAATGTAAAAATGTTGGTTAACTTCATAGGGAGTGCAAGATACATGATGAAACCAAATGAAAAATTTAATTTAAAAATAGTTATTCATAAGGAGTTTTGAAAAAGTTAACTCTTTGGAGTTATATTTCTGCATTTATCAATTAAGTAGGTCATTTTTTTTCAAAAATCACTAAAGAACAAAGGCAAGGTGGATTTCCACAAATGGGACATTCAAAGTTTCTTAAAACGCTATCTTCTTTCCAAAAATCATCTATGATTTGAATTTGAGAATATCCATTTTTGATTAGAATTTTAGACATTGGAATTTCTTCTGTAGTTTGATGTTGCCATGCAAAACAGAAGATTTTATGGAGGTTTCTATCTACAGCTATATTATTTATCTCATTAAAAATAGCCGTTGTTATCCCTTTGTTTTGATATTCATTTGCAATAGCAATGGTCTTGATAATCAAACTCGATTCGGTAGCGTATTTGTTTTTAATTTTTAATTCAATAAATAAATCATGCTTTTTAGTTGGGATATACAAGATATAAAACCCCACAACTTTTGATTGATGAAGCACCACATTGAAAATTACATTTTCATTTTCATTTTTTTTTTGAAGCAGAATATCATTTAAATATCCTTTGCCTAGTTGATCATCAGATATTTCACAAATATTTTGAAAATGTAATTTTTGAGCAGGATGGTGTATAAAAACAAATTTTCTATTTGAATTTATAGCCACTCAAGATAAAAATTTAGAACTTCCAATTGATACCAAAACTTGGAAGAATTGGTAATTGGTTTACTCTTTTGTTGGTAATTCTATCTACATAGAAAATGTTTTGTCTAGAATAAGCATTCGTAACACTTCCATTGACTTCCAAAATTGATTTTTCAGAGAACTTAAAAGTTCTTTTCACTGATAAATCCAATCTATGATATGTAGGAAGTCTCCCTGCATTCAAATCACCATAAATAATACTTAAATCATTTGCATTAGCAGAAGTGATATCGGTCCCAATACCTTGAGTGAAGTCAATATTATGATAATATCCTTGAGTCTGAGTAAATGGAAGTCCGCTTCCAAAGTTCCATCTCAAATCCACTTCCCAGTTGTGGTCTTTGTCTAAGAAATAAGTCGCAACTACATTAATATTGTGTCTTCTATCAAAAACAGGCGAATAAGTTGTGTCAATTCCGTTCCATCTATCTACTTTTCCAAGAGAGTAAACAAACCATACATATAATCTATCTGCAGAATATTTTGCTACTAAATCCACTCCTCTTGCTGCACCGGTTTCAATGATAAAATCTTTTTTAAGCACATCTGGTTTGTCTCTATTGTCGGGCGAGTCAGAATATACTTTGTTTCTATTGAGGTTAGTCAATTGCGTAAACCATTTGTAATACCCTTCAACATTTAAAGAAAAATGTTTTCCTAAATCTTGCTCAGCACCAATAATAGCGTGTGTTGCTTTCTGTAAAGCATGTCTTCTCTCTTTTATCTCTCCATTAGGCGTAATAATGTTTTCTTGAAGATTATCTGGTCCAGAGAGGAAACCGTAAAATAAATTGACAACATCTCTATCCGAGTTGGCCGCAATTAAGTTTTGCGAATAAATACCACCAGCTGCTTTTAATCTAAAGTTTTCACTCAAATTATATTTCAATCCAAGTCTTGGTTCTGGAGAAAAATTACCTAAAGAAGCATAATATTGAGCTCTAAAACTTGGGTTAATAATTAATAAACCTCTATTGATTCTATAATCTACATAGGCACCAATTTCTGTAGTGTTATTGTTTTGTTCAACAATCCTTCCTACTGAGTTTTTTAAACTAAAATCTGTTGCAAAACCGAGAACTTCAATACCATATTTAATCACATCTTCTTTTAGAAAATATTTAAAATCAAAACCTAAGTTGAAGTTGTCAATGGCACTCTGTCTTGTAATGTCACTTTCATCTAATAAAGCATTATATTCGGAAAGTTGAATTAAGTATTTTGAATACCCAAATTTTCCGCTAATTTGAATTGGAGAGCCTGTTGGCAACAAAACAAAGTTCGTTCCTCCACCAAATGAATTCCAATTCAAATTTGAACTTTGTTGCCATTTTACTCTATCTGTAAAATTAAATCCAAAAACATTAAATTTACTTCCAGTAGGATTATTAAAAGTTATTTTTCCAAAAATATCTGTAAAGTTGAATGGTAAACCTTCCTCAGCAACATAGTTGTAAAGAATTTTGGAAGTTTGCTCTAAATAGGAAGTTTTAGCAGAAAAAACATAAGAAATAGTTCCGTAATCTAGTTTGTCGTCTCTTAATTTTTTGATAGGTCCTTCTAAAGTCAGTTTTGCTCCAAATGGGTTTACACTTGCTCTACCTCTTAATTCTTTTTTGTTACCATCTACATAAGAAACATCCATTACAGATGAAATTCTACCACCATATTCTGCTCCAAAACCACCTGTATAGATTTCAGCGTTTTTGATTAATTCGGTATCAAATACAGAGAAAAAACCTATTGAGTGAAAAGGATTGTAAATAACCAAACCTTCCAAAAGTACTTTGTTTTGAACTGGCGAACCACCTCTAATGTACATTTGACCACCTTGATCTCCAGTGGTCACAACACCAGGTACCGTTTGAAAATAAGTTGCCAAATCTGGCTCACCACCTGTGGAAACTACGGCAGAAATTTCTTTCTTGGTAGCCTTAATGGTTGAAGAATTCACATTATTTTTATTGTCTTCTTTGGTAGCATTTAGCGTAAAGTCATCCAAAACTTGACCTTTTTCAAGGTAAATGTTTACATTGTTTATACGGCCTGCTTCAACAACAACTTCTTTCGTGAATTTTTCATATTCTACGTTGGAAACTATTAGAGTATAAGTACCTACATTTATTTGACTAATTTGATATACACCATTCACGTCAGTGGCTGCTCCAGTTCCTAATTCTTTTACAAGAACGTTAGTAAATATTACGGGTTCTCCAGAGGATTTGTCA
>JAGYKU010000049.1 GCA_018401455.1 Flavobacteriales bacterium | reverse complement strand
AGAATAAAACAAAGTAGCATAGATGAAATGTTTAATTTGGATGCTGATAGAATGCTACACCCTGTTTATGAAGGGAAATATGCACCCATTAAAATTGAGATTTTAGACCATTCACAATTGATTCCTGGAGATTATCAAGTAGCATTTGACGGAGTGGATTCACTTTCCAATTGGAAAATCTATCCCATTGGAGGAACTGATACTGTATATAGTAATCAAACTTTAAAATATGCTGAAAGACAAATAATTCCTCAGTGGGGAATAGCCGTTACTACTGGATTTAGCGAATATAGAAATGGTGTTTTGCCAAATTTAATTGCACAATCCAAAATTACAGAAGCACCTTATGTAGATTGGTTAACTGGAGTTGAGAATAAAGATATAGCCAACAATCAAAATTGGATTGCTGCTGGAAATACTGATTTAAGCTCAAGTCTTGATCCAGTACTTGCAAATTTCAATGATTATATAGGTAAAGATAATGAAGAAGTTTACGAAACTATTTTCGAAGGAACAATGGCTCCAATAGGTCTAATGAGGTTCAAACAAGGTCAAGTTTTTCAAAACAACAATGGTAATTCTATTGTAAATAGTAGTGTGTCAAACAGACCCGTAAGTTTTCAATTGGTTTACACAAAAGATACAACAAAATGGACAAGATGTCCAGTTTTAGAAACTTCATTCGACCCAAATTCCAATCCTTATGGAGATGAATATTTGGCGCTAAAAAGTGCGCCAAGTGTGGACAAAAATGGTCAGCATGATGGAACAGGAACAGGCATGGGATGGTTTCCAGGTTATGCGATAGATTTAGAAAGCGGAGAAAGATTAAATATGGCTTTTGGAGATGCTTCAGACCTCATTATGGAAGGAGGAGGAGATATGATTTTTAATCCCAAAACTTCCTTATATAGTAGCAATGGAATAGAACTTTTTGGAGGAAAACATTACGTTTTTGTATTTAAAAATTATGCAAAAGAAGTTAATTTTTCTCAAGCTCAAAATCATATTCCTTTCTATGATGAAGGTCAAAAGTTGTATGATTTATTAAGTAGTTCAATCAATACAGATAATCTTTTGGCTTGGAGGGCTTGTGCGTGGGTGCAACTTCCTATGACCAAACCCAATCATCAGTTTTTGAGCAACGATATTAAATTGCGAGTAAATACAAGTACTCCTTATGGAAAGTACGCATTCAATTATAGTGATACTTTGAACAATACCAACCCTTTGTACCAGTTTCATTTAGATTTTGATGTTAGTGTGGAAGAAAATATTTTAGAAATTGAACATAGTATTTATCCCAATCCTTCAAATGGAATGTATTTTATGGAAATTGATGTTCAAGCAAGTGAAAAATACCAAATGATAGTATTCAACAGTCAAGGACAAATAATAAAAACCCACCAAATTACGCAAGAAAGATTCAATTTTGACTTGTCAAATGAAGCGAATGGATTATACTTCTACTATATTCACAATGATTTAGGTAAACAATTTGCGAAGGGGACGTTGGTGAAACAATAAGTAAAAATGAACCTTTAAATAGATGAATCTAAAGCAATTAATAATATTAATTTTATATTAAAAGTTTGTAAAATATTTGGAAGGGTAGTTTTTTTTTTCTTTATTTGTCTAGATTTATTTTACTACCAAAGCGGTATTGTAAATCCCTATATCTCAAAAAAGGAAAGAGTAAGGGTAATTACAATAATTTTCATCAATTATCTATGGAATTTCTAAAAAGTGGTGTTTACTTGTTGAAAATTAATACTTTAGAAGGTTCAAAATCGATTTATAAAATTATAAAAGATTAATGTTTAACTATTGTTTAATCTGGTTTCATCTGTCTTTAATAGGACAACAAAAGATAGTAGTTTGCAATGCAGACACAAAAGTACCTTTGGCTTTTGTGTCTGTTGTTTATAATGAGAATAAAGAAGTTCTTACCAGCCAATATGGATATTTGGGAGGATTGGATACGCTATCTCTACAAAAAAAAGATGTATTGTTTTTTAAAAGAGAAGGCTACGAAACACTCAAATTTAAGTATAGTGATTTGTGGACAATAGACACTGTTTTTTTGAAACCTATTAAAGAATTAGAAGAGTTTACTATTGAGGCATTCAGAGGAAAAAAGAAACTAAAAGAGGTGAAAAAGAAAGAATGGACAGCTTTTGAAGGTATTTATTATTATAAAGAAGCAGTCTATAATCAAAAACGAAATTGTTTTTTCAAAGATATGATTGTTCGATTGGTAGACAGAGGATTGCCAAATAAATTATTATTAAGAGTGAAATACCCTTATAATGAAGAGATAGAGGTTTTAGGAGAAAGACAATCATTAATTTTAGACGAAGATTATACTTTTTCTCGTAGAGATTCTAACGGATTGGCAACGGTGTTTCATATGAATTACTATAGATATTCCAAAGCATTTTAATCCAAATAAAATGAAAGATTATAGTGTAGTTCATCAAAGTAAAAAATACCTTAAACAAAGAAGAGTTTATTGGTAGATTTTACTTTCATAAAGACCTTTCAGAAAAATATTGTCTAAAGGTTATGACACTGGGTATGTATATATGAGTGATTACAATACTATTTTTGAACTATCTTTTCATAGTAATACAATTCCTGATTTTTATAACTATGATTGTAGCAAATCTAATAGTAGAACAGATTTTTACACGCCTCAATTCAAAGTAATTTATCATAATGATAAAGAATACTCTGTGCCAAAATATTTTTCTTTAAATTCTTATTCACGTATAATAAATGATGCTAATAAATTAGTTTTTTAGAAGAGAAATTAGTATGGAAAAACTTTTAGACAAGCCTATTAATCGTGATACAATAATTGACTTTAACAATTTTGAAAAATAGGAGAAATGTATCTCTTTGATTACAAAAGAAATCGTCCGTTCAGATTGGTATAATAAAGTAAATACAAAGTTGTCTAAAACAGACCTAGAGCGATTAAAAGGAGATTTTGAAGATGTAAAATAATAGAAAATCAAATTACGCAAGAAAGATTCAATTTTGACTTGTCAAATGAAGCGAATGGATTATACTTCTACTATATTCACAATGATTCAGGTAAACAATTTGCCAAAGGGACGTTGGTGAAACAATAATTTCATTTTCTACTTTCCCATAGCGCAAAGATGATTAACTTTGCGCCCATAATTTCCACTCTTAAGGTGGTTTCAAACCTAAATTAAAGTAATTATGGTGACAACAGATCAATTGAAAGATCTAGCAGGACGTTTGGAAGCGTTGAGGGGGTATCTTTGACGTGGATCAGAAAAGAATCGAAATCGAGGAAGAGGACTTGAAAACTCAAGATCCTGATTTCTGGAATGACCCCAAAAATGCTCAAATAGTATTAAAAAGCCTAAAGCAAAAAAAGTTTTGGGTGACAGCTTATGAATCTAATTTTTCAAAACTAGAAGACTTAGAAGTCCTCTTTGATTTTGCTAAGATGGGAGAAGCGACTGAAGAAGAAGTTGACGCTTCTTACGAAGAACTCATAAAATCAATTGAAGAATTAGAATTCAACAATATGCTTTCGGCTGAAGAAGATGCTTTGAGTGCTATTCTTCAAATAACTGCTGGTGCAGGAGGTACAGAAGCGTGTGATTGGGCAGAAATGTTGATGAGAATGTATCTGATGTGGGGAGAAAAGAGTGGTTATAAAATCAAAGAATTAAATTTTCAAGCAGGAGATGTGGCTGGTGTAAAAACTGTTACCCTGGAAATAGAAGGTGACTTTGCTTATGGCTATCTCAAAGGAGAAAATGGTGTGCACAGATTAGTGAGAGTGAGTCCTTACAATTCACAAGGAAAAAGAATGACTTCATTTGCATCTATTTATGTGTACCCAAAAGTAGATGATACTATTGAAATTGTTATAAATCCTGGAGATATTTCTTGGGATACCTTTAGATCGGGTGGTGCAGGTGGACAAAACGTAAATAAAGTAGAAACTGGTGTGCGTCTTAAACATGCGCCCACTGGAATTGTTATAGAAAATACAGAATCACGATCGCAATTGGGAAATAGAGAAAATGCTTTGCAATTACTTAAATCTCAATTGTATGAATTGGAAATTAGAAAAAGAAAAGAATCTCGAGATGAAATTGAAGCAGGTAAAATGAAAATTGAATGGGGCTCGCAGATTAGAAGTTATGTGCTAGATGATAGAAGAGTGAAAGATCACAGAACCAATTATACTGTAAATGATCCTGATAAAGTTCTAGAAGGTGAAATTGATGAGTTTCTAAAAGCGTTTTTAATGACAGCAAACAAATAAATTAATGGCTAAAGATAATTTTGAAGGTAGAGTAAAACTAGAAAAAGGCGCATACAAAAGAGCTTTTAGGGTTTTTAGATACGTAAAACCTTACAAAGGTATTTTTACTGTGGGGATGATTTTTTTGTTCTTGAGTAGTTTGGCAACAATGGGGTTTCCTTATTTGTTAGGCGGTTTATTTGGAACTGAAGGCACTACAGAAAACAATCCTTTTGAATTCAATAATTTGAATAACGTAAATGTCGTGTTGTTGCTTTTGTTTTTTGTGTTTTTAATCAATGCCATTTTTAGTTTTTTTAGGATTTATCTTTTCACATGGGTTGCAGAACATACTTTAGAGGATTTAAGAAATGATGCTTTTAAAAGATTGACCTTTTCACCAATTTCTTTTTACGACAAAAATCAAGTAGGGGAGTTGAGCAGTAGAATCGCTACTGATATTGGACTTTTGCAAGATTTATTGGTAACGAATTTGGCAGAGTTTATCCGTCAGTGGATTACGATAATAGTGGGTATTGCTGTTGTGGCAATGATTTCTCCAAAATTATTGGGAATTATGTTGGCGGTTGTTCCAGTTGTAATTATTCTGGTAATTGTTTTTGGAAGAAAAATCAAGAAATTATCCAAAGAAGCACAGTCAGCAGCAGCAGAATCCAACAATATTCTCAGCGAAACGCTTACAGGAATTAAAAATGTAAAGTCATTCGGAAATGAATATTTTGAAATGGCAAGATATGGTTTGCAATCCAAAAACATTAAACTATTATCCATTAAAGGCGCTGTAGCGAGAGGGCTTTTTGCTTCATTTATTATTTTGGGACTTTTCGGTTCGGTTACTTTTGTTATTTACAAAGGCTATTCTATGACATTGACAGGAGAACTTTCTTCAAGAGATTTTCATACTTTTATTTTGTTTACTGCTTTTCTTGCGGCATCATTTGGTGGTGTAGGAACATTGATGGGTAAAATCCAAAGAACAGTAGGAGCCACCGAAAGATTGATGGACTTATTAGATAATCCAACAGAAGCTATTACAAATCAAAAAAGCGATATCAGATTAAAAGGAAAAGTGGAGTTCAAAAACGTTGATTTCCTATACGAAACGAGAGCGGATGTAGATGTCATCAAAAATGTTTCTTTTTTGGTGAATCCAGGAGAAACCATTGCCATTGTGGGACCTTCAGGAGCTGGTAAATCTACGATTACATCTTTATTGCTAAGATTTTATGAAGTTACCTCTGGTGCAGTTTTGTTTGACGACAAGAATACTTTAGATTATGATCTTACAGAACTGAGAAGTCAAATGGCGATTGTGCCGCAAGAAGTAATGTTGTTTGCAGGTACTATAAAAGAAAATATAGCCTACGGAAATCCCGATGCAACAGACGAGGAAATAAGAGATGCAGCCTTGAGAGCAAACGCTATGGAATTTATCGATAAATTTCCTTCGGGCATGGAAACATTAGTAGGGGATAGAGGCGTGCAACTTTCAGGCGGTCAAAAACAAAGAGTAGCTATTGCAAGAGCCATTCTTAAAAACCCCACACTTTTGATTCTCGATGAAGCAACCAGTTCTTTGGACAGCGAAAGCGAAAGATTGGTACAAGATGCTTTGGATAAATTGATGCAGAATAGAACTTCCGTTGTAATTGCACATCGATTGTCAACGATTAAGAATGCCAACAAAATTCTAGTACTCGACAAAGGCGAATTGGTAGAACAAGGAACACACGATGAATTAATTGCTCAAAATGGCGTTTATACTAAACTGAGTAAATTGCAGTTTGGTTAGAGTTTGAAATAACACTTACCTCTTGTTGATGCACTTTCAAAACTTCGGTAATATTACATTCCATTCTATAACTTGGCAGAGATTCTCGTCTAAAAACAAAAAAAAAGTTGTAATTTAGGTGTTTGGAGGAAATTAAAAGTAAAATACAAATGCTAGATTTAAAGATTTTATTTTTTATTATTTTAATCATTAAGTTAACCAGTTGCAATTATGCTGACAACAAATGGAGAGTTGAGAATGTTACTATGGTTTTATTTGGAACGAATGATTCTATAATTATGTCTAGTCATTTTGATAATACTGTTTTAAAAGTTAATATGGTAGAATCGTTTGATGAAAAATATAAAAACAATGACCAATTTAGAGCCAGAGGTTTTTGCAACCTCTATTTCTAATATCAACCATTATATTAATCGTCTGATTGGAAGTAATAAAAAAGCACCAGTGTCTAATGCTACAATAGAGAGAATTCAAAGTTATTTTTCCACTAATAATTTGAAAAAAATAATAAAATTAGTACTGTTTGGGTTAAAATATTGAATTATAAAAATGAAAATAAAAATGATTTGACATTCTTAGCTTTTCCATCATTAAAAGAATATGATAATTATTGCTCTGGAAAAGCAGATACAGAACCTGCTTTAATTTGGCTTGATTATAAAAATGAGTGTGACTCAATTTATATTTGAAATTTAAGTATAATGAAAAAGAAATAATAGTCCGTAACGGCTACAAAGGAGATTAGTGGTTTTGTCACACGAAAGTTTCTTAGTTTCGGAAATTAGATAGAGTTGAGTATATTATTTCATATATCAATTGTGATGTTTACTTAGTAAAAGTAGTTAGTGGTTAAAAGTAATTTTAGATAAAATGGGAATATTCAAAAAAGTTAATTTTAATAAAAATAAAGTTGTAATTTGGTGTGTGGAAGAAATTATAAATAGAAATTCTATACCAAGTAATATTTCGATGGCTTACGTAACCATCTTAGTTAGAAGGCTACAAATAAGACATTATTAATATTATTAATATTCTTTGTTCTTTTGCTTGTAAAACGAAATCTTATATTGTTATAAGTTATCGATTAGATGGAAATTTTATACTTCAATGAAATATAAGGGTAGTAAATATTATCGTGAACTTCATTTTTATGATGGAAACTATTTCAATGTAATCAAACCAGGTCTTTTGAAACAATGGATTGAAGTGAATGATTCAATAGAGGAAATTAAGTATCATTTTTATAAATCGAAAAATTCTGAAAAAACTAAGTACAAGTCTAATTCAATATCTCTTGAATTTGATAAGAAATATAATACTTCAAGCATTTATAAGAACTATTTTCTTCATAATGAATCTGACTCAATTATGTTCTCAGAACATCCATTTTGGACAGATTTATTACAAAATAGGATGGGATACAAATTATCTTTTGGGTAGTTCTTACAAAGAATGTAAGATTATTAATTTTGCTATGACAATCCGAAGAATAATTTCTGGTTTTAGATACAACTATTACCGAAGATGACTTAAAAAACTTTTTATTTATGACTTTTCAAACAAAATTGTTTATGAAAGATGGAGATGGGATTACGAAGAAAACATATAAAAGGTTACATAATTGACTCTTTAATTGTTACTAATTCATCTAACTTTAAAGATATATATAAAATTGTTATTCATAATGAAATTAATGACACTTTAAAACTAAATGCTTTGAATAGAGTTATAAAGTTGTTTATCCTCCTTTAATTGTAGTAGAATAAGGTTTAGGCTTTTTTTGGAGGGTACCCCGAGTTCCCCTTCAAATAACCTAATAAATAAGTTACATTCCGAACTTCCGAACTTCCGAAAGTGCAATTGCGTTGATTTTATTCAAAAATACTAAAAGTCATCCAAAAACCTAAAAACCCAAACCATATTCTAATCGTGAAATCGTATGTCAAAGATTTCTCTTCCGAAACTTCGGAACAGAACTCACTATCGTTAGTTCCTTTGGTCGAAATGACAAAAAAAACGCTTTGTTATGTCGACTCGAAGAAACAGACCGATAGCGTCTATTCAAGTGGAGACATCTATTTTTGTTATTACATTCGTAAATTCGTATATCGTTCAGTCGTATGTCGTAAAATCGTATGTCGTCCAATCGTTTGTCGTTCAATCGTATAGTCGTTATGACTTCAACTTCCCCTTCAAAAACTGACCTGTATAAGATTTTTTGCATTTAACGAGTTCTTCTGGCGTGCCTTCAAAAACCAATTGACCACCTTCATCTCCACCTTCGGGACCTAAATCAATTACCCAATCAGCACATTTGATGATTTCTGCGTTGTGCTCGATTACAATCACACTGTGTCCAATTTCTATTAAAGCATTTAAGGCTGTTAAAAGTTTTTTGATGTCGTGAAAATGCAAACCAGTAGTAGGTTCATCAAAAATAAAAAGTGTTTTTTTATCCGTGCTTTTCTTCACTAAGAAAGAAGCTAATTTTATTCTTTGTGCTTCTCCTCCTGAGAGCGTATTACTCGATTGCCCCAATGTTACATATCCCAAACCTACTTCTTGTAAAGGTTTGATTTTTTCAATGATTTTTTTGCAAAGTTTTTCTTCTTTGGATTCAAAAAATACGATGGCTTCATCTACTGTAAGACAAAGAATATCATAGATGTTTTTTTCAGCAAACTTCACTTCCAAAACCTCATCTTTAAATCGCTTTCCATTACATTGCTCACAAACCAATCTTACATCTGCCATGAATTGCATGGAAACTTTGATTTCTCCTTCTCCTTCACAAGCGTCACATCTTCCACCTTCTACATTAAAACTAAAATGCTTGGGTTTAAAACTATTGATGCTTGACAATTGCTGAGAAGCATACAATTCCCTGATATCATCATAAGCCTTTACGTAGGTAACGGGATTGGAACGTGAACTTTTTCCAATAGGATTTTGATCTACAAATTCTACATCTTCAATTCTTTGAAAATCTCCTTTTAAATTGTCGAATTCTCCAGTTTTTACACTCGTGCCTCCGTAGTTTTTTTTGAGTGCAGGATAGAGTATTTGTTTGATTAATGTAGATTTTCCGCTACCACTCACACCGGTTATTACGGTAAGCACTTCTAATGGAAATTTTACATCAATATTTTTTAGATTATTGGCTCTTGCACCCGTGATGTCAAAACTATTTCTCCAAGGTCTTCTTTTGGAAGGAATTGCAATAAATTCTTCGCCATTCAAGTATTTTGCTGTCAAACTTACTTTTTCAGCAAGTAATGCTTCGTGATTTCCTTGAAAAACAACTTCTCCGCCTTCTGTTCCTGCAAAAGGTCCCATATCGATAATTTCGTCAGCTGCACGCATCACTTCTTCTTCGTGTTCTACGATGATTACGGTATTTCCTAAATCCCTTAGTGCTTTTAAAACTTTGAGCAATCGATGCGTGTCTCTAGGATGCAAACCAATACTTGGCTCGTCCAAAATATACATCGAACCTACCAAACTGCTTCCTATACTTGTCGCCAAGTTGATTCTTTGTGATTCACCACCAGAAAGCGAATTGGAAGGTCTGTCTATGGTAAGATATCCTAATCCTACATCACTCAAATAAGAAAGTCTAGAACTAATTTCGGTAATGATTCTACTGGCAACAATCCATTCATTTTCGGTAAACTCAATAGCAGCAAAAAAGTCTTTTGCCTTGTCAATACTCATAGAAGCAATTTCAACTATGGATTTACCACCAATTTTTACATAATGGGCATCTTTTCTTAATTTCGAACCACCACAATCATGACAATCTGTTTTACCTCTGTATCTGCTCAACATCACACGATATTGAATCTTGTAGGTTTGGGTTTCTAGATATTTGAAAAAAGCATTTAAACCACTAAAATATTTATTTCCAGTCCAAAGCAATTCTTTTTGTGCATCAGAAAGATCAATGTAGGGTCTGTGAATTGGAAAGTCAAAAGCATCCGCATTGAGTACTAATTCATTGTTCCATAAAGACATCGTTTCGCCTCTCCAACACATGATTGCGCCTTCGTAAATTGATAAGTTTTTATTCGGAATCACCAAGTCTCTGTCAATTCCCATTACTTTCCCAAAACCTTCGCAGGTAGGACAAGCACCCACAGGATTGTTGAAAGCAAAAAAGTTTACGGTGGGCTCTTCAAATACAATCCCGTCCAATTCAAATTTATTTGAAAAACTCTTTTTAATCAGTTTTTTACCTTCATAAACTACCAAAGTACAAGCACCGTCACTTTCCATAAAAGCATTTTCGATACTTTCTGCCATTCTATTCACATTGTCTTCTTCATCAGAAATGATGATTCTATCAATCACTAAATGTAAAAGTTCGCTGTTTTTATATTTGGATGCATCAAAATCTTCAATAGCAATAATTTCATCATCTTGAAAAAGCCTGCTATAGCCTTGCTCTTTGAATAAATCCACTTGCTTTTGAGGTGTTCTTCCATGAGGGATTTTGATAGGTGCGATGATTAAACCTTTCGTGCCTGCCGGCAGACAGGTGGTATCTTTTTTATTTTCCAAAAGGAAATTCAAAGCATCTTGCGTATAGTTTTTCTTTACTTCATTTCCAGAAATAGGAGAAATAGTTTTCCCGATTCTTGCAAAAAGTAGTTTTAAAAAGTCATAAATTTCTGTACTAGTTCCTACTGTAGAACGAGGATTGCTAGAATTTACTTTCTGTTCGATAGCAATGGCAGGAGAAATTCCTTTGATACTTTCTACATCTGGTTTTTCTAACCTTCCAAGAAACTGACGGGCATAAGAACTCAAACTTTCCACATACCTTCTTTGACCTTCTGCGTACAAAGTATCGAATGCCAAACTAGATTTTCCACTTCCCGACATGCCTGTTACGACAGTCATTTTATTTCTAGCAATAGCAACATCTACATTCTTTAAATTGTGCATTTTAGCACCTTTTATCACAATGTGCGATCGGTATGTAATTTCTTTTTTCGACATGAGGTGGCGAAGTTAATATATATATTCGTGGAACGTTCTTGATAGGATGAGAATTTTTCAGTTTTGATATATCTCAAAAACAACATTAAACGATTTATTAAATAAAGAGATGTCATATTTTTCTTTTACGGACTAATATTTTGTGGATTTGGTAATTTTTTCTTCTGCAAAAGAAAAAAATGATAAAATGATATTTTTTTCGAGTGTAAAAGAATTTTTTGTAAAGATTAGATTTCCCAAAAATTCAACTTATAAAGTCAATGTAAAAAGATTTTAACATTTTCTAAGTTGCGTTTTGTAAAGAACACTATCTTTGTTTGTTCAAAAAAATATGACACTTTCATTACTGTAATATATGGAGAAAATTAAATTGATTGAAAACTCATCTGAGTTAGGAGCTGGAACAAGAGGTTCAAGTTTAGGTGTTGATGCGATGAAAATTGCTTCTATAAAGTCAAATAGTAAGTATTTTACCAATCATGAAATTATTATATTACCCGACAATAACGACTTATTATTTCACGATGTTAGATATGACAAAGCCAAAAGAATTGATGGAGTCATTGAGAATTACGAATTGATTTCTAAAACATTAGTTGAGGTATTTGGAAAAGGAGAATTTCCTGTTGTTTTATCTGGAGATCACTCATGTGCAGGAGGAACAATTGCTGGAATTAAAACTGCATATCCTGAAAAAAGATTAGGTGTGATTTGGATTGATGCCCATGCAGATTTACATTCTCCCTACACTTCGCCTTCGGGAAATATTCATGGAATGCCATTGGCAACTGCCTTAAATTTGGACAATTTAGAGCATAAAGTAAAAGATTTAAGTGAGGAGTTAGAAGGACAATGGAATAAATTGAAAAATATGGGAGGAATTGCTCCTAAAATTAATCCAGAAGATTTAGTCTTTGTAGGAGTAAGAGATACCGAAGACCCAGAAGATCATTATATTGCTAACAATAATATCAAAAGTATATCCGTAGAAAATGTAAGGCGAAATGGATGTAGGGAAACTTCAGAAGAAATCTTAAAATATTTGAAAGAATGTGACATCATTTATATTTCTTTTGATGTAGATAGTTTAGATTGCGATTTGGTTTCTTACGGAACAGGAACACCAGTTCCCAATGGACTTACAGAACAAGAAGCAAGTGGTTTAATCAATAATTTGCTTATAGACAAAAGAATTAATTGTTTTGAAATTGTAGAAATAAATCCTTGTTTGGATAATAAACAGAACAAAATGGCAGAAACAGCTTTTAGAATTTTAGAAAGCGCATCTGCTATCATCGAAAAGAGAGGTTAAAAATACCATGAATATAGAAAATATACTTTTGGATAGCATCAAAAATGCCATTCAAGATTTATACGATACAGCAATTGAAAGCCAACAAGTTCAGTTGCAAAAGACCAATAAAGAATTTGAAGGAAATATTACATTAGTGGTTTTTCCATTAATGCGCATTACCAAAAAGAAACCAGAAGAAAGCGCTGAAGAAATTGGGAATTGGTTATTGAAAAATGATACTCATATTACACGATTCAATGTAGTAAAAGGCTTTTTGAATTTAGTGCTTTCCGAAAAGTTATGGCTCGAAGCTTTTAACGAAGTCATTCAAACACCCAATTATGGATTTAATAGTCATTCTACTGGCAAAACTTACATGGTGGAATACGCATCTCCTAATACTAACAAACCGCTTCACTTAGGACATTTAAGAAATATATTTTTAGGATATTCAGTTGCTGAAATTCTAAAAGCCAACGGACATTATGTTGTCAAAACACAAATCATCAACGATAGAGGCATTCATATATGCAAAAGTATGTTGGCTTGGCAAATGTTTGGTAATGGAGAAACACCAGAATCTTCAGGACTCAAGGGAGATCACTTGATTGGAAAATATTATGTAAAATTTGACAAAGAATATAAAAAAGAAATTGCGGAATTAATTGCTACTGGTCAAACTTCTGAGGAAGCTGAACAAAATGCTCCAATGATGTTGGCTGCTAGAGCAATGTTATTGAAATGGGAAGCAAAAGACCCTGAGATATATGCACTTTGGCAAAAAATGAATGGTTGGGTTTACGATGGTTTTGAAAGTACCTACCAAACTATGGGCGTAGATTTCGATAAATTGTATTACGAATCGGATACCTATATATATGGAAAAGACGTGGTGGAAGAAGGACTCCAAAAAGGGCAGTTTTACCAAAAAGAAGACGGTTCTATTTGGTGCGATTTAAGTTCCGAAAAACTAGATGACAAATTGTTGTTAAGATCAGATGGAACTTCTGTTTATATGACTCAGGACATAGGTACAGCCATAGAGCGATTCAAAGATTATCCTTCACTTTCGGGGTTGATTTATACAGTTGGGAATGAGCAGAATCATCATTTTAAGGTTTTGTTTAGCATTCTCAAAAAACTAGGACATTCGTGGGCAGAAGAGTGTTATCATCTTTCTTATGGAATGGTAGAATTGCCAGAAGGTAAAATGAAAAGTAGAGAGGGAACTGTAGTAGATGCAGATGATTTGATGGCAAGCGTGATAGATGACGCTAGAGAAATGACCAAAGAAAGAGGTCAGATAGATAGCCTTTCAGAAAATGAAAAAGAAGATTTATACTCGACCATTGGTTTGGGAGGATTAAAATACTATTTATTGAAAGTAGAACCTAAAAGCAAAATGTTGTTTGACCCAAAAGAATCTATAGATTTAAATGGGAATACTGGACCTTTTATTCAATATGCTTTTGCAAGAATTCAGTCGATTTTGAGAAATTGCGAAAAACTTCCAGCGAATGTTGTTACAGAAATTTCTATCAACAATTATGAAATTGAATTGATGCAGCATATTTTGGATTATGGACAAGTCATTTCTAAGGCTGGAAAAGAATATTCTCCAGCGTTGATTGCTAATTATATATATGATTTAGTGAAGATGTACAATTCTTTTTATCAGTCTGTTAGTATCTTAAAAGAAGAGAATGATGATGTTAGATTGTTCAGAATATCATTAAGCAAAAAAGTAGGCGAAATCGTTCAAAGTGGAATGTTATTATTAGGTGTAAATGTTCCTAATAGAATGTAGTTTCCACAATTGAAGTTTAATTTTTGATAAATTCTTCAAATATTCTTATCGAATCATATTTACAAGTCATATATTTGCAACACTAAACACGCAAAATTATGGCTACATCAACAACAGCTAAAAAGAAAAATACGCCAAAAGCTACAACAGCAAAGGCTTCAAAGTTAAAATTCAGCAAAGAACAATACCTTAAATGGTATGAAGATATGCTTGTAATGAGAAAAGTTGAAGAAAAAGTTGGAGCTTTATACATTCAACAAAAATTCGGAGGTTTTTGTCACTTATACATCGGTCAAGAAGCTTTGGTAGCAGGAACTGCTTCAGGTTGTAAAAAAGACGACAAACATATTACAGCTTACAGAGATCACGCACATCCAATCGCTTTGGGAGTTCATCCAAAGTACATGGTTGCTGAGTTGTACGGTAAAAGAACTGGAATGTCTAAAGGAAAAGGAGGTTCGATGCACATGTTTCACAAAGAAGCAAATCTTATGGGAGGACATGGAATTGTCGGTGCTCAAATTCCAATGGGAGCAGGAATTGCTTTCGCAGAAAAATACAACGGAACTAAAAACGTTACTTTTTGTTCATTCGGAGATGGTGCAGCAAGACAAGGTGCGCTACACGAAACTTTCAATATGGCAATGCTTTGGAAATTACCAGTAGTTTTTATTATCGAAAACAATAATTATGCAATGGGAACTTCAATAGAAAGAACTACCAATGTTACAGATATGTCAAAAATGGGACTTTCTTATGATATGCCTTCTTTTGCTGTAGATGGAATGTCGGTGGAAGCGGTTCATGAAGCTATTGAAGATGCTTGTAAGCATGTGAGAGCGGGAAAAGGACCGGTTTTGTTGGATATCAGAACCTATAGATACAAAGGACATTCTATGTCTGATCCTCAAAAATACAGAACTAAAGATGAGGTAGAAGCATATAAAAATCAAGACCCTATCGAAAAAGTTTTGAAAACCATTTTAGATAATAAATTAGCTACTGAAAAGCAAATAGAAACCATCAACAAAAAAGTAAAAGATATCGTTGAAGAATCTGTTAAATTTGCTGAAGAGTCAGAAGAATTAGAAGGTTATGAATTATACGAAGATGTATATAAAGAACCGAATTATCCATTTATTAAAGAATATTAAACCATATAGAAATGGCAGAAATAGTTAGAATGCCCAAACTGAGCGACACCATGAAAGAAGGTGTGGTAGCAGAATGGCACAAAAAAGTTGGTGATAGTGTAGAATCGGGAGAGTTGCTTGCAGAAATCGAAACTGATAAAGCAACCATGGAATTCGAATCTTTTCAAGAGGGAGTTTTGTTGCACATTGGTGTAGAAAAAGGTAAGACTGCTCCTGTAGATGGAATTTTAGCGATTTTAGGTGAAAAAGGTGAAGATATTTCCAAAATTTTAGAAGAAGAAAAATCTGCTGTACCCAAAACTGAAGCACCTAAAGAAGAAGCGAAATCAGAACCAACTCCTGTTGCAGCCTCTTCAAGAGAAAAAGTAGTTGAAGCACCAAAACCGGTTGCTCAAAAATCGGCTCCTGTTAGTTATCCTACTGCATCTTCTAGTGATAATAGAGTAGTAGCTTCGCCATTGGCAAAAAGATTGGCAGAAGAAAGAAATATCAATTTAAAGTTGGTAAGAGGAACTGGTGAAGCAGGGAGAATTGTAAAAAGAGACATCGATAATTTTGCTGGAGGTGTTTCCTTCAATGGAGTAGAAAGTTTCAGAGACGAACCTGTTTCTCAAATGAGAAAAGTAATCGCTCAAAGATTGGGAGAAAGCAAATTTACTGCACCTCATTTTTACTTGACAGTAAGTATTGATATGGATAATGCAATTGCTGCAAGAGAATCTATCAACAAACAAATTGCACCAGAGAAAATTTCATTCAACGATTTAGTCGTAAAAGCATGTGCCGAAGGTTTGAAAGAGCATCCTGCAGTAAATTCTGGGTGGCATGGAGATTTTATCAGATTCAACAGTCATGTTCATATTGGAGTAGCAGTTGCTGTGCCAGATGGACTTTTGGTTCCTGTAATTCGTTTTGCAGATGGAAAATCACTTACTCAAATTGGAGCAGAAGTTAAAGATTTAGCACAAAAAGCTAAAGCCAAGAAATTACAACCTGAAGATTGGGCAGGAAATACATTTACCATTTCCAATTTAGGAATGTTTGGTATAGATGAGTTTACTGCGATTATCAATCCACCAGATGCTTGTATTTTGGCAGTGGGAGGTATTCAACAAATTCCAGTTGTGAAAAATGGACAAGTAGTTCCTGGAAATGTGATGAAAGTTACTTTATCATGCGACCACAGAGTGGTGGATGGAGCAGTTGGTTCAGCATTTTTGAATACAGTTAAGAATTATCTCGAAAATCCTGTTTTACTTTTAGGGAAAAACTCTATTTATTATATTATAAAATAATAATATTTAAATAACCATCTACTTATAAAGTGGATGGTTATTTTTTTTTAAAGTAAGTTCAAAATAGATTTTTTGAACTTTATAGAAGCATAATATAAGTCTGTCGAATTATTGAGATATTTAACAATTATTAGTTGGTCTCATCATATCAGAATATCTACTTTTGTACTGTATTAAAGATTAAGTTTTTCATAATTAGTTTTTTTTATTTAGTTAATAGTAGTTAGAGTTAGTTAAGAAGAGATTGTTCACCAAAAGTGGCAATCTCTTTTTTTTGTTTAGTGTTACAAACAACAATTCTTTAATTTTTCTTAACTTCAAATGTTTCATCTTTAGCTATTTTCTTTAAAATCCTTTATGTAAATTTCAGAATGAATACATTATCAATTACTATATATTGATTCTTTATGAAAAACTATCCATTCAAAATAGTTTTTAGCCGTTAATGTATTATTGAAAATTTTATTTGAATTTAAGGAAACATTTTTGATACAATATTGTTTCCTTTGTGTAATAATAAAAACGATATGCTAAAAACTACTTTTTTAACTCTGATAATACTATTTTCATTATCAAATTTTGCACAAGAAAAATTCACCGTAAGTGGCTCTGTGAAAGACAATACCAATGGAGAAGATTTAATAGGAGTGAATGTACTTATAAAAGAATTATCAGGAGTGGGTTCTGCCACAAATGTTTATGGGTATTATTCTTTAACGGTTCCAGCTGGAAATTATACTTTGATATTCAAATATGTTGGATATAATACAATTGAAGAAACTATAGAAGTTTCTAAAGATATAGTAATCAATAAAGAGCTAATACCGGAAAGTGCAGAATTGATGGAGGTAAAAGTAACTGCAGTAAAAGACGATGAAAACATCAAATCTAATGAAATCAGTACCATCAAATTTGACCCTAAAGAAATTGAAACCATTCCAGTGATTTTTGGAGAAAAAGACATTCTAAAAACGGTAACGCTTCTTCCAGGTGTTAGTACTGCTGGAGAGGGGAATTCAGGTTTTTTTGTTAGAGGAGGAGGAACAGATCAAAACTTAATTCTTTTGGATGGAGCATTGGTGTATAACGCTTCTCACTTACTAGGATTTTTCTCTGTTTTTAATTCAGATGCACTTAAAGATATCAATTTAGTGAAAGGTGGAATGCCTGCTGAATACGGAGGTAGAGTGTCATCTGTAATGGATATCAAAATGAAAGAAGGAAATTCAAAAGGGCTGAGTGTGAGTGGTGGAATAGGAACAATCTCATCAAAACTTACTGTAGAAGCACCCATCGTAAAAGACAAAGGTTCGTTTATGATTTCCGGAAGAAGAACTTATGCAGATGTTTTTTTGAATTTTGCACCAGACGAAAATATTAAAAACTCTACTTTATATTTTTATGATTTGAATTTAAAGGCCAATTATACAGTTTCTGAAAAAGACAGAATTTTCCTAAGCGGTTACTTTGGTAGAGACAGATTTGGTTTTCAAGACCAATTTGGATTTGATTGGGGGAACGCAACTGGTACCGTAAGATGGAATCATATTTACAACAGTAAGTTATTTTCCAATACTTCTTTCATTTACAGCAATTATGATTACAGAATTAATATTGGAGCGGCTGGTTTTTCTTTCGGTTCTAGTATTCAAGATTTCAACTTAAAACAAGATTTTCAATGGTTTGCCAATGACAAGCACAATGTGAAATTTGGTTTCAATGCAGTACACCATACTTTCTCTCCTGGAGAAGTTACAGTTACTGCT
This sequence comes from Flavobacteriales bacterium, assembly GCA_018401455.1. Taxonomy (GTDB): domain Bacteria; phylum Bacteroidota; class Bacteroidia; order Flavobacteriales_D; family Parvicellaceae; genus Parvicella. The sequence goes on along the minus strand of JAGYKU010000049.1, from coordinate 5,351 downwards.
GACGCACCATTACAGGCATCTGAAGTTCAAAAAAGTTTAGGTTTCGAAGGCGCTGCATACATTTCTGATGAATTTAAAATAAGTCCATTGTTCAATGTAGTTTATGGTTTGAGATATTCAAATTATGCAGCATTAGGAAATGGAGATGTATTTGAGTATGACGAAACAGGTGAGGTCATCAATACGCAGACATACAATAAAGGAGAAGTAGTAAAATGGTATCATGGTATTGAACCAAGGTTGGCAATGAATTATATCATCAATGATGTGAGTTCAGTGAAAGCGTCTTATGCTAGAAACAACCAATATGTTCACCTTTTGAGCAACAGTACTACAGGTTCTCCAACAGATATTTGGTTGCCAAGTAGTAACAACATCAAACCTCAGATTTCTGATCAAGTAACATTGGGTTACTTTAGAAATTTCAAAAGTAATATGTTTGAATTTTCTGTTGAAGGATATTACAAAACACTCGACAATTTGATAGATTATAGAGTAGGAGCAGAGTTGAATTTCAATGCTCAAGTAGAAGGAGATTTGGTGTATGGAGAAGGAAGAGCCTACGGAACAGAATTTTTAATCAGAAAGAAAAAAGGTGATTTGACAGGTTGGGTAGGATACACGCTTTCGAGATCTCAAAGACAATTTAAAGAAATCAACAACGGGGAATGGTTTTCGGCAAGACAAGATAGAATCCACGACATCAGCATCGTTTTGATGTATTCTTTTTCTGAGCGTATTAAGGCTTCTACTTCTTGGGTTTATTATACTGGCGATGCTGTTACTTTTCCTAATGGAAAATACGAAATGGATGGAACAACTTATTACTACTATTCAGAAAGAAACGGATATAGAATGCCCAATTATCACAGATTGGATGTCGGTGTAACTTTCTATGGTAAGAAATTCAAAACAGTGACAGATCCAATTACCAAAGTAGAAGTGCAAAAAGTGAAAAAATTTCAAAGCAACTGGAATGTATCTGTATATAATGCTTATGCTAGAGAAAACGTGTTTTCCATTAATTTCAGAGAAAGCGCAATCAATCCTGGTCAATCTGAAGCAGTGCAATTGGCATTGTTCAAAATTGTACCAGCCATCACTTATAGTTTTAACTTTTAATATCCAAAAATATGAAGATCAAAAATTTTAAAACAGCATATATTTTCTCAATAATGACTCTTGGTTTCTTGAGTGTTTCTTGCGAAAAAGTTGTACAATTGGACTTAAATGAAATTGAAGAAACCTACATCATTGATGGAATGGTATCTAATATTCAAGATTATAATTATGTGAAATTATCCAAATTAGCTGGTTTTTATGACAATCAAGTAGGTGAAGGAGTTTCTGGAGCCAATGTAGTCGTAGAAGATGAGGACGGCAATGTTTTTACACTAACAGAAACTTCTCAAGGGTTATATACCAATCCATTATTGATCGGTCAAGCGTTAAAAAAGTATAACCTTACTATCGAAGTGGGTAATGAAACCATCACTGCGCAAACTTCCATTCCTGGAAACATAGAAATAGATACTATAGAAATTCAAGAAGTTACAAGTCCTTTCTTTGCTGGAGATTTTGTAGGTTTTGTATATTGGATTGATGATGCGAGCGCAGAAAATTTTTACAGAATCAGAGCCTTTGAAAACAGTAAGAAAACAAGTCCATTATACATTTCTTCGGATGTTTTATACAATGGAATAAGAACTGGAACACCATTGTTTACCAATGAATTGTACCTAAACGACACACTTAGAATTGAATTGATGCAAATCGACAAACAAAATTACAACTATTGGACTAGTTTGGCTCAGAACGCAGATGTTCAAAATCCTCCTGCTGCACCCGGAAATCCAGAGGGAAACATTGTTGGAACTAATGCTACAGGTTTCTTTGGAGGCTACAATATTGCTATAGATACTGTGATTGTAGAGTGAATTTTTGATAATTATTTAAATAAAAATATGTTCCTACCTTCCCCCTCTCAAGAGGGGAATAAATAAAAGTTAAAATTAAGAATTACCTAGAAACTTAAGCGACATAAGTTAAGAGAGAGTAATATCTTCAAATTATCCCCGTTTCTCTTCCAATAATAAATTTTATCCAACGAATATTTCATTATACAATTCAACTCAAATTTATATTGTAATTTTATGCTGTTGAATTTAGAGTATTGAAAATTACATCCCAAATATTTTTAAAGTTTGTTGCTACAGTAATTTTATCTTTTATGACAAAGATAGATTATGGGCAAACAAGTCAATTTCAAACATTTTCTGTGGAGGAAGGCTTGCCTCAATCTCAGATATACGCTATTTTAAGTGATCACAATCATCGTTTGTGGCTGGGAACTAAGGGCGGAGGTGTTTGCTCCTTTGATGGAGAAAATTTCAAAGTTTTTAACCAAAATAATGGCATTTCTGACGATAAAATTTTTGCGCTTTTTCAAGATAATCAACATATCATTTGGATAGGAACGGGTAAAGGAATTTATACTATGATGGACTTCAATTTAAAAAAGTAATCCTCAAAGAAGATAGACAATTTGTGGTTTCGGCTTTTGTTCAGGATAATAAGGGGCGTATTTGGGTAGCGACCAACATTGGACTTTTCTATCAAAATAATGGAGGTTGGAATTCTTTCTCGGAAGAAAATGACATTCTTCATATTGATGTAAGTTGTTTACATCTGGACGAAAAAGGAACTTTATATGCAGGAAATGATGAAGGTTTTTACGCTATTCAAAAAGATGGTTCGTTCCAACATAATTCTAAAAAACAAGGTCTGACTTCTAATAAAATCAGGAGTATTCAATCCGTTGGAGCACAATTGTTTGTTGGAACTTATGGAGGTGGTTTGAATGTATATAAAAACGAAAAATGGGAAGTTGTAGGAAGTAATAAGGAAATAATCAATCATGTTTTTGTAGATAAAAAAAAACAAATTTGGCTTGCTACACACAACAATGGAGTGGTGAGAATTAAATCAGATTTGGAAACATATAATTATTTTACAACCAATGATGGTCTTTCCACCAATCATATCAGAGTCATCACGCAAGATGTATGGGGAAATATATGGATAGGCACTTCAGGAGGTGGATTGAACAAAATGTTTAATCCTATTTTCGAGCATTACAATAATAAATCTGGATTCAAAGGAAATATGTTTTATGCTATTGCCAATTCTTATGATTCCTCAATTTGGGTGGCTACAAGTGGAAATGGTATAGCAAAATTAAAAAATGATTCTATTACTTTGTTCAATTCCGAAAATGGGTTTAAAGATGTGAAATCAAAAGCGCTATTTGAAGATTATAATCAAGTTTTATGGGTGGGAACGGAAGGCAATGGAATGTATTATTATTTGGATGGAAAATTTCATAATATTTCGGGAGATCAAGGTTTGGCGGACAATTGGATTCGTGAAATTACTATGGACAACGATAGTAATCTTTGGGTAGCAACTGTAAGTGGTATTTCAAAAATCACTTATGAAATTCTCAACGGTGAATTGAATTATACGATAAAAGATTTTACAAAATATTCTGGATTATTGGACGAGCGAATCAATTGTATCAAAGTGGATGCTATTAATAGAGTTTGGTTTGGAACACAGGGAGGTTATATCGGTTATGTTTTGGACGATAATGTTTACATTTCTGAGAATGATAAAAAGGTACTTAAAAGTCCTGTTAAATCTATAGATTTTGACGAGCACAATAGAATTTGGGTTGCCACAGAAGGTAATGGCGTTTTTTATGCTCAATTGTACGATCCGTTTGTAAGTTTTAATAAAATTGGAGTGGGAGAGGGGCTCAACAATAACAATGTTTATCTCATTAAATCTGACAAAAAAGGAAGTGTTTGGGCGGGTGCAGGTTCTGGAATAGACGAAATTCAATTGAATGCACAAAACGAACTTACTTTTATCAAACATTACGCAAAAAATGAAGGTTTCTTGGGAGGAGAAACTTGCTCGAATGCAGCCGTTTTGGATAAAAACGGAAATGTTTGGATTGGAACTTTAGACGGACTTAATTGCTACAAATCCTCGAAATCTTTTATCAATACAGTAAAACCCAAAGTCTTTCTTGAAGATATTAGTGTTTTTTACGAAAGTATTACCGAAACACCTTTGAATCAGTCTGTTTCTAGTTGGTTTTCCATCAATGAGTCACTCAATTTAACTTATGAGCAAAATCATTTGAGTTTTTATTTTAATGCCATCAATTTAATCAATCCTAACAAAACTAGATTTCAATACCGATTGGTAGGTTTTGAAAAGGAATGGTCGCCATTGGTCGAGCGAAATTTTGCGACTTATAGCAATCTACAACCTGGAAAATACACTTTCGAAGTCAAAGCAGTCAATGAAGATGGTGTATGGTCTGATGAGTTGAAAGTGGAAATTTTTATTGAAACGCCTTATTGGCAAACCTTTTGGTTTTTTGCTTTGCTTATTTGTGTAGGAGTAAGTATAGTTTCTATTGTCATTGCAGTATATTTTAGAAGACACAAAAAAAGATTGCAGGAAGAACGTCACAATTTGAATTTAGAGCGCAATATGCTCGAATTGGAGCAAAAAACTTTGCGCTTGCAAATGAATCCGCATTTTATTTTCAACGCGATGAATACTGTTCAAGCCTTAATTGCACAAAACGACACGAAGCAAGCTCGTTATTATCTTGCAAAATTCAGCAAACTAATGCGTAAGATTCTCGACAATAGCAGGCATACATTTATTGCTATACAAGATGAAATCGATGCTTTGGATAGTTATTTGAATTTAGAACAACTCAGTAATGAAGCGACATTTGAGTTTGAATTTAAAATCTCAGAAAATATTGATACCGAAGTTTATGGTATTCCACCATTGATGCTGCAACCTTTTGTGGAAAATGCAATTGTTCACGGTTTGAAAGAAATAGATTATAAAGGTAAAATTGTAGTTTCATTCCAAAAATTCGACTCCTATATCGAATGTAGCGTTTTAGACAACGGAAGAGGTCGAAAAGCAGCTGGAGAAGTACGACATCAAAAATCCTCCTATCATAAATCTACAGCACTGATTTTGACTCAGGAAAGACTAGCAATGCTCGGAAGTGATTTAGATTACAAATCTTTTGAAATCATTGACCACGAAAATCCTTCAGGAACTGAAATCATTGTGAGAATTCCGTTGAAGGAGATTTATTAGGTAGAACTATTTCTGTTCAGAGTTGAAGCCTGCCTGCCGAAGGCAGGGTTGAAAGTCTTAACCAAACTAGATATCTCCCTTCGAAAATTTCGGAGCATACTTTCGCTATCGCTTTGTATTTCAGTACCAATGACAAGAAAACTACGTGACAA
>JAGYKU010000048.1 GCA_018401455.1 Flavobacteriales bacterium | reverse complement strand
TTTAATTTTATTGAGCAAAATTTAAGACGAAAAGACTACGATGTGATTAATATTAAGTCTCAATCGAAAAATAATGCAGAATTGAGTTTAGTTTCTTATGATTTAACTGTTAATGGTGCTCCCAAAATAGTATTGAGTGAATCTAAATTTGTAAATATCTACCCAACAGGAGGAACACTAATTTTGAAAAAGAATAGAAACATGTCTTTTGAAGGTATTATCAATGCTGGAAGAACCGAGTATTTTGGAACTCAATTTTTCTTCGAATATGATGATTTTAAAATTAATTTAATTGAATGTGACTCTATGAGATTAAGAGCCAAAGTGAAAGATGGTAATCGTTTTTTAGACTATCGTTTAGGTTCTAAAATTGAAGGTGTTAGCGGTAATATTAAATTGGACGATCCTAATAATAAATCAGGCGTAGATACTAATTTTAACTATTTTCCAATTCTCAACGTAAACAAAAAGTCTTATGTTTATTATGATGACAAGAAAATTCAAAAAGGGGCTTACAAAAGAGAGGATTTTAAGTTTGTTGTAGAGCCATTTGAAATGGATTCTTTACTGAATTTTTCTAACACTGGTCTTTCATTTCCTGGAGAGTTTATATCAGCGGGTATTTTTCCAAATATAAAAGAGGAGTTAAAAATTCAAAAAGATTTTTCTCTTGGATTTGTAAGAAAGGCTAAAAAAGGAGGCGTTGGAATATATGGAGATAAAGCCAATTATGAAAATGAAATAAGATTGAGTAACAAAGGCTTGCAAGGTACTGGTAATATCGATTTCTTGAGTTCTCACGCTGAATCAACTGAAATTACCTTCTTCCCTGATTCACTAAATGCTGTTTGTGAAGTATATCACAATGAACAGAGTGAAGAAAAACCTGAAGTGCCGGTAATAGATGGTACTGGTGTTTACGTAAGTTATATTCCAGGACAAAAAGTACTTTTTGCATCTTCCTATCAAGGAAATGAGTTAATTATGTATCCAGACAGTGCATCCTCTCTTGATGGTAGAATCTCTCTTACACCTGAAGGAATTACTGGAGAAGGAACAATTTATATCGAAAATGGAGAGGTTTTATCCAATTTATTTAAATTCAAAAATATGCACTTCGATTGCGATACAGCAGAATTTAAACTAAGGACAGTAGATCTGGAAGAGATGGCATTCCAAACAGAAAATGTTCAAGCACACGTAGATTTTAAAGATAGAAAAGGAGAGTTTAAATCAAATAGTGGGGAATCTTATGTGCAATTTCCAGAAAATCAGTATATCTGTTATATGGATCAGTTCAATTGGTTGATGGACTACGATGATTTGGAAATGGAATCTAAAGACAAAAACGATGTCAATATCGAAACTGATTTAGATCTAGCAGGTTCAAATTTCTTTTCTGTTCACCCTAAACAAGATTCACTTTCATTTAAATCCTCAAAAGCAAGATTTGATGTGAAAAAGAAAATGCTTTTCTGCGAAAATGTGGAGTATATCACCACTGCTGATGCTAGAGTTTATCCAGATTCTGGATATGTTATTATTAGAAAGAAAGCCAAAATGGACGAGTTTGAAAATGCCAAAATATTAGCAAATTATATCACTAAATTTCACAATATTTTTGATGCTAAAGTTCAAATTTCTGGGAAGAAAGAATACAAAGCATCTGGATATTACAATTATGTAGATGAATCTAAAGATCAGCAAAAGTTCTACTTTTCAGATATCAAACCTGATACTGCAATGCAAACTACCGCAAAAGGATTTGTAAAAGAAGAATCCAATTTTAGGTTGAGTCCGCAGTTTGATTACAGTGGAGAGATTGAAATGTTTGCTTCGCTCAAAGAGTTGACTTTTAGAGGGGAAACGCGTTTGTCTTCTCATAATTGTCAAGGAATTGAAAGAAATTGGATGGCATTTGAAGCCCAAATAGACCCTGAAAATATTTTTATTCCTGTTTCCGAAACTATGGTCGATAGCAAAGGAAACGCAATAGGCGCAGGTTTGATTTTGAACACAGATTCTATTGGTCTATATTCTACATTTTTATCAATGAAGAAAAGTCCAAAACACATAGATGTTATGACTGCCAATGGTTACCTTAAATATGACAAGGATTCTAAAGAATACAGAATTTCAACAAGAGACAAATTGATAGAAAGAAGTTTGCCAGGAAATTATGTTTCTCTAAACTCCGAAAACTGCGCTGTTCAAGGTGATGGCCGTTTTGATTTTGGAGTTGAATTAGGTTTGATGGAATTGACAAACGTAGGAACTATAAATTATAATCCTTCAACCAATGATTTGAATATGAAAGCGTCACTGGCAATAAAATTCCCTTTTAATGATGATGCTTTTGATAAAATGGAAAAACAAATTTCTTCCAATTATGCTGATTTACCTCCCTTAGATTTTAACAATTCTACCTATGAAAAATCTTTAAGAGAAATTTTAGGATTAGAAAAATCCGATAAGGTAATTTCAGATTTGAGTATTTACGGCAAGATTAAAGGTAAGTTTCCCGAAGAACTGATTACTCAACTTTATTTAGCAGACGTTAATTTTGTTTGGGATAAAGATAAAAATGCTTTTGTTTCTCAAGGAAAAATTGGTTTAGCAAATACGGGCAAAAATCAAATCTTCAAGCAAGTAGATGGTTTTGTAGCCGTTTATAAGCGACCTACAGGTGATGAAATAAGCATTGTGTTGATGTTAGACGAAAATAATTACTACTATTTTAACTACAAAAGAGGATTATTTCAAGCTTTTTCTACAAATGAAGACTTTAATAATGTAATTTTGGAAACCAAAAAGGATAAAACTAAGTTTAATGCCCCAAAAGGGAAAGAAGATTTTCAGTTTATGCTAGGCACGAAAACAAAAGCCGTAGCGTTTATTAGAAGCTTTGAGTAACTTGTTAAATGATTAAAAATGAACGAAATACTAGATTTTAATAATATATTAGCCATCATACTTGCCTATCTTATAGGTTCTATTCCCTCAGCAATTTGGGTAAGTAAATGGTTTTTTGGAATTGATGTGAGAGATTATGGTAGCAAAAATGCAGGTGCTACCAACACATTTAGAGTAATTGGTAAAAAAGCAGGTTTTCCTGTTTTGTTTTTTGATATCCTCAAAGGCTGGGCATCCGTTACTTTTTTGAGTATGATTTCGGCTTATGAAATGGGCTCAAATCAATACATTAATCTCCAACTAGCAATTGGTCTTGCTGCTGTTTTTGGTCACGTTTATCCCATTTATGAAAGGTTCAAAGGAGGAAAAGGTGTGGCAACATTGCTTGGAATTGTCTTGGCAATAAATTTCCCAGCAGCAGGATTAAGTTTTCTTCTGTTTTTATTGACTTACGTAATTAGTCAGTATGTTTCGCTTGGGGCAATTACTGCGGCTTTCTTTTTTCCATTTGTTACAGTTTTTGTTTTTAAAGCAACTTCTCCCACTTTGATTTACTTTTCCGTTGTGATTTCTTTTCTTGTGATTTTCACACATCGAAAAAACATCATAAGGCTTATTAATAGAGAGGAAAGTAAAATGCCTTTGAATTTTAAGAATAAAAAATAATTGAACTAAGCATCATCTCGATTGTAATAATAACTATCGAAGAATTAGACATCTGAAAAAAATAATTTACATAACGCTTCTTCTCATTTTTTCCGTATCAAATTTGATAGGTCAACAAACATTCAAAAATGATGCAGACAAGTTAAAATATGCCAATAAAGTTTTTGATGAAGAAAAATACCAAGAGGCTTATACTTATTATCTACAACTACTTCCAAGCAATAGACTAGATCCAGATATCAATTTTAGATACGGAACTTGTTTGATGAAAACCACGGAAAACAAAGCCGATGCTTTACCTTATTTGAATTTTGCAGCGTCCAAAAATGCAGATGCGCGAGTTCACTTTTTCTTGGGAAAAACATATCATTTATTATATCGTTTTGGTGAAGCTCAAAAACATTACAAAGATTTTCAAGCCAAAGGAACTCCAGATGACAAAGAAAAGTACCAAGTCGATTTACATATCAAAATGACACAAAGTGGTAAGAAGTTGCTTAGTAATCTTACAGAATTAATAGTAGATGCCAAAACGCAAACCACTTTAGAAAAATTTCCTTATTCCTATGATTTGTCAGAAATGGGAGGGAGAATTATTATTTCTGAAGAGTTTCAGTCAAAGTATGATGCCAAATTAGGTTTTAGAAGTATGACCTATATTCCTCCTATTGGAACAGGAAATGATGTTATTTTTTATTCTAGTTATGGAAAAGATGGCAAAACTGGTTTGGATTTATATGCCATTAAAAGATTGCCCAACGGTGATTGGGGAGAATCTCAAAGACTTCCAGATCATATCAATACTCCGTATGATGATGCGTATGGCTTTTTACATTCTTCCAAGACTGTTTTTTACTTTTGTTCCAAAGGACACAACAGTATGGGTGGGTTTGATGTATTCAAATGTTCGTATGATATAACCACAAACTCTTTTGGACCACCGATAAACTTAGATTATAAAATTAATACACCAGATGATGAACTAATGTATGTCGTGGATTCTTTGGAAGAAAACGCTTATTTTGCTTCTTCAAGAGGAACCAAATTTGGTTTTGTGGATGTATATAAAGTTAGAGTAGAAACATTCCCAATTGTGAATGTTTTGTTAGCTGGAAATTTCGACAATAAAATCAACCAAAACGATGTTGCAACCATAAAAATTCAAGACATTAGAAATGATGAAATAATTGGGATTTACAACCCTAATAAAGCAAATAAATACACCATAATTCTCCCCAAAAGCGGTAGTTATAATTTCATTGTAGAAACTGAAAATAGTGAAAAAATTCACACGAGCAATGTAGTTATTCCTCCTCAAAAAGAATTCAGACCACTCAAACAAAAAATAATTCTGACTAATGAAGGTGGCGTTGAGAAGTTGATTATACAGAATTTATTTGACGAAGAATTTGACGAAGCTGAAAGAGAAAGCCTTTTGGCAGAAGCGATGCAATTGTTGGCAAATCCAGACGTAAACGCAGGGCAATTTGAAGAAGAATTAAATGGAAACGCTCTAGTGGATTCAGTATTGGATGGCTCCAATGTTAGACTGGAAGATTTAGTTTCTATGAGCAAAACAATGTATGAAGATGCTCAAGAAGATGCTGATGAAATTAAAGAAAGAATGGAAGCAGCGCTGTTTGTGGCCAATAATAAAAGTAAAGAAGCTGCCGAAAAAGCCAAAAATGCTGAAGAATTACTCTCTACTTTAGACGAAATTGACAATCCTATGGAACGTCAACAACAAGCAAACCTTGCAAAAGAATTAAATCAAAGCGCTAAAGATTTATACTTACAAGCAACCACTGCTTATAATTTGGGAAACAACTTAAAAGATCAACACACCAAAGCACAAAATGAGGCTGACGAAAGTAAACTTACTTATGAAAGTATTCAAAATGCAGTAAATGAAAAAGATCACGATAAAGCATTCAAGCAACTGAATGACCTGAAAGAAAGATTGAATAATATTATTTCTGCTACTTCTACAGAGTCGGATGCTGAAAATATGAACGCTAAAGCTAAAGAAGCAAAAGCCAAAGCGGATAAAGAATTTGAAACTGCCAAAGAATTCAGAAAAGAAGAAGAAAAACTAAATCTTAGATTGAACCAACTCAATAGAGATTTCGAAAAAGCATCTGCTAAAGACAAACCATCAATTCAAGTTCAAATTGATGAAATCAAAGAACAAATTGCAATGAATGCCAAATGGGCAGAAGAGTCTTATGCAAAAGCCGAAAAATTGGATGCAGAAGCAGATGCGTTGTATTATCAATCCAAATTGTATGACGATTTAGCTTACGATATTGAAAATAGTGGACTTACTGCGCTTACTGATGCAGAAAAAGATGAGTTGGCTTCGTTTATGAAAGATAATCAATTGAAAACTGGAATCGATAATAACGAAGATGCCATCAACAATATCAAAAGTGATATGACTTTTAATACTGAAAACAATTCAGAAAATAATACAGCATCAAATAATGCCAACAACACTAATGAAAATAACGAAATCAACGAAAATAATACTAGTGAGAATAACAACAATGAAAATACTTCAAGTACCAAAGTAAGTACAATCGAAAATGAGATTGCTCAATTCGACCCTAAAAATGATTTTCAAGCGATAGAAAATAATACTTCGTTAAGTGAAGAAGAGAAATTAACTCAGAAAAATGCGGTTTACAATAATTTGATAGAAACCTACAATGAGAAAATTGAGGAAATAGACCAAGCAATTGCGAGTTCGAATGATGAAACTGAAAAAGAAGACCTGCAAACTTTAAAACAATCTTTGGAAACTTCTGTTGAGAATTATAAGTCTGAAATTCAGGAAAATGATAATTTAATTGCTGAAGTTTCAAATGAAACCAATGAGAATAATACCAACAATGCAAATACTGCAAGTACCAAAGTAAGTTCCTTCGAAAATGAGATTGCTCAATTTGACCCTAAAAATGATTTTCAAGCGATAGAAAGCAATACCTCATTAAGCGAAGAAGAAAAACTTACACAGAAAAATACTGTTTACAACAATTTGATAGAAACCTACAACGAGAAAATTGAGGAAATAGATCAAGCGATTGAGAGTTCGAATGATGAAACTGAAAAAGAAGACCTGCAAACTTTAAAACAATCTTTGGAAACTTCTGTTGAAAATTATAAGTCTGAAATTCAGGAAAATGATAATTTAATTGCTCAAATCTCAAACGAAACGAATGAGAATAATACCAATGAAAATACATCTAGCAATAAAGTTGCAACATTCGAAAATGATATTGCTCAGTTAAATCCAGAAAACGAAATTGATGCCATTGAAAATAATTCTAGTTTGACTGAATCAGAAAAGTTAAGTCAAAAAAATGCCGTTTATAATGAGTTAATTGATAAATACGATTACAAAATAGTTGAAGTAAACAAAGCGCTTATAGAATCTAATGATCCAGAAGAAAGAGAAACTTTGATGGAATTGAGAAAATCGCTAAACACAACAAGAGATGATTACGAAGAGTTGGTTAATGAAAATGAAAATTTAATTACTGCTTCAAAACCAATTTTGGACGAAAATGCTTCTGATGTCTTAAAACAGTTATACAATGAAACTCAAGAAAATGTAAATGATTCTGAAATGTATTCTGGTTCATTTACTAATGAAAAATCCTATAAAAATCAAACTTCTGCAGACATCATTGCTTCCGTTTCTGATGATAAATCAAACTTGAATATCAAAGAACAGGAAAAAGTCGATTTAGAAAATAAACTTGAAGAAGAAACTAAAGCCAAAAAACAAGAGAAAATTGAAGTTCAGATTGAAAATAAAAATGATGAAATCAATGATTTAAAAGAAAGTATAGGTGCATCTGTTTTTGAAGCAGATCAAAGCGAACTAGAATACAACGATGAATTGTTGAGTGAAGAATTAGCGTCAATTAAATCTAACAAACCCAATTACGAAAAAGATGAAAATTATATCAAAGCCAAAATTTTCAATGATGAAGCAGAAAAACAAAGAACTGATGCAGAAAATAAAATAGAACAAGCAAGCAGAACTACCGATAAAGACGAAAAGTCAACATTGTTGGAAGAAGCGCACCAATTGAATACAGCAGCAATCAACAATCAAAGAGAAGCTATTGCTATTTTGGAAGAGGTGTCAAACGAAAATTACGTTGTGAAAACAATTCCTCTGACTAGTGAGGAAGAAAATGAGTTGGCAACGAATAAAAGTGCAAATACAACTGACAATAATACCAATGAAACTAGCAACAACGAAGTAACAAACAATGAAACCAATAACGTTTCAGAAAACAATAATGCGAACAATGAAACGGAAAATATCGAAGTATCAACAAATGAAACGAATACTTCAGATAATAATACTACTGACACATCTGAAAATAATGAGGTTGCAAACAATGAAAATAATTCTTCAGAGAATATTAATAATGAAGCTACAAATACAAACGAAAGTAATAACTCAAATAATGTAAATTCAACTGAAAGTAACGAAGTAGCAACAAATGAAACCAACACTTCAGAGAACGATAATACAGAAAATACTAATGTAACTGAGAATAACGAAAACAATACTGCTGAGAACAACAACACTACAGCCAACAATAATAGTGAAACTGAGAATAATGAAGTTGCTAACAACGAAACCAATACTTCAGAAACTAACACTGCCGACAATACTAACGAAACGGAAAACAATGAAGTTGCGACAAACGAAACCAATACTTCTGAGACCAATACAGTTACGAATACTGCTAATAAAACTACAGAACTAAAAGAAGAAGATTTTATCACAGGAAATGCTTCTCAATCGATGTTAATCAATAATTCAAAAGAGAAAGGAATTCAAAAAGTTGAGGTTCAGGAAGTAAATGAAAAAACTTATGATCCCAAAAACGAAAATCCTGATACTTATGAAGTAAGCAACGAAGTTTCTTTGATTGATTATTCTAATAATGATTCCTTTAACAGCAGTTCTGCTACTGATATTTTAGAAAGTAATGAGAAGTCATTAGGGAAAATCAGAGAATTAAACGCAGAGAAAAATGCTTTGAATATTGACGCACAAAATGCTCAATCTGAAAAGGATAAAAATAAAATTGACAAAAAAGTAGATAAAATTGACACTAAGATTGTTAAAGAAGAATTGAAAGTTGACGAATCAATTCAACAAATTACTCAAATAGAAGTTGATAAATCGAAAAGCAATCTTGAGAAAATAAAATCACAAGAAATACCAAATTCAGAAACGAATACCAAACTTGAGCAATCTAGCAATTACGAAACTAAAGCGAATGAATTGCTCGAAGAAGCACAAGATTTGAGAACTCAAGCAGATTCAGAAAAAGATAAAACTGTAAAAGGTGACTTATTGAAAACTGCAAATAGTAAAGAAATTGCAGCAGCAAAATATTTTGATGAAGCATCACAACTTTATAAAGAAGGGCAATTAAGAAACGTTGAAAAATCAATTGAAAACAAATCAAACTTTTTCTCATCAGATGATTTGTATGCGATTGCATCAGATTTTAATGAAGAATCAACAACTTTGACACAGAAAGCAATAGAATCAAGAGATGCAGCTCTTTTAGCGAAGGGTGATGAAAAAATTAATTTACAGAATGAAGCAGATACTTACGGAAAACAAGCGAATTCATTTAGAGATTTGTCTAATTCTTATAGAAAATTAGCAGACCGACAAAAATTAATTGAAGAAGAAAACGAAGTTAATGAGCAGTTGCTTGCACAACTTTCTAAAGAAGATGTGGAGAATTTAAAAGCCAACGAATATTATCCTGAATATTTAGAAAAACAAAATGAAATCAACGCTCTGGTAATCGAAAAATCAGAATTGGAAGGAGAGAAAAAAGGAATTGACAACATCATTTTCCAACAAGAACAACAACTAAAAGATTATACCGAAAAGCAAAAGTCTGCTTCTCAAAATGAAAAATCTCAATGGAATGAAAATATTAATAATTTGAGCAATCAATTAAAAGAAAACAAAGACAATTCAGCAGCATTAACATCAAAAATTGAAGCACTCGATAATAGAATCAATAATAAATCCAACAGTCAAGAAGAGTTGATTGCGGCTTTAGATGCTGAAACTCAAAAAGACTTTGAAGCATTGATGATATCAAACTATGACAAAACTCCTGCTAAAAAGACTTATGCTATCACATTTGAAGATTTGATTTCATCCAATTTTGTGGTGCCAGAAACGGTTACGTCTAATATTATTGCAGTGGACAATACTATTAAATACTCTGATGATAATCCAATTCCTTTGAATGTAAAAAATCCTAAAGGATTAATCTACAAAGTTCAAGTTGGAGCATTCAGCAAACCCATTCCAAATGATGTGTTTAGTGGATTTGCTCCTATTTCGGGAGAACAAGTGGGTAATTTAGTGAGATATAGAGTAGGGTACTTCTTACAGTTTGATAATGCCAATGATGCAAAAAACCAAATTAGAGCAATGGGATATAGTGATGCATTTGTAGTTGCTATAAATGATGGCGAAAGAATCAATCTTTCTGAAGCCAGAAACCTAGAAAGAAATGGAGTTACTGCCACTTCAAACGAATTAGCAACCAACAATACCAATGCCAATAACACTACTTCTAATAGTTCAAATACAGAAAACAACAATCAAAACAACAATAACGAGGCTGTTGTTAATAATGAATCAACCAACAACAACGAAACAGCAATCAATAATACAACAAATACAAATACTAATAACCAAAATACAAACAATACAAACGCTCAAAATGCTACTGAAACAATAGACAGTGAAGTGGATGTAAACTTAGGAGAAGGAACAGCTGCAACTAAAAATGCTGACAAAATCCAAGGGTTGTATTTTACAGTACAGTTAGGTGCTTTTTCAAAACCAATACAAGCGACAGATGTTTACAATATTTCTCCATTAGTGACGAAATTTGTGGGGAATCTTTACAAATATTCTACTGGAATTTACAGAAGTGTAAACGATGCAGTTGTAAGAAAGAATGAAGTGGTAGCGTTAGGAAATTCAGATGCATTTGTTACGGCTTATTACAACGGAGAAAAAATTTCAGTTACCAAAGCACAACAATTGATTGAACAACAAGGAGAGTCTGTTTTTGCCTCAGATGACGCTGGAAACTTAAAACAATCTAATCCTAATAACGCTAATTCCTCAAACGCAAGCAATGTGGCGGTAACTGCATCAGGTGCTTTCCAAGTAGATTTAGGTTCTTATGTAGGTGAAATTCCTACGGATATTGCCAACGCTATGTTGATGGTACCTCAGTTTGAAGTAAAAACAGAATCTAAATCGGGTGCACAAAGATATTTTGTAGGTAATTTTTCTTCTGAGGCAGATGCTCAAAAAGTAGTTGACTTATATAAAGAAGTTGGCATTGAGAACTTACAAATTATCAATAAGGATAATCCGACAACACCAAGTGGCCCAAGAGCAGTGCCAGGAGTAATTTATAAAGTTTTCTTAGGCACATATACTGGCGAAGTTCCTGGAAACAGAGCCATCACATTTGTAGATTTGAAAGACGAAGGCATCAAAAAAGTAGCAGAAGATAATGGTGATGAAACCTACTACGCTGGTGAAAAATCATTGTATAGCGAAGCACAAGTAGTACTCAAAAAATTCACTTCAAGAGGTGTTTCAATTGCAGAAATTAAAGCTTTCCAAAATGGAGAAAACATTCCTCTTGAAGATGCTAAAAAAATGACAGGGGAATAAGAAAGGTATTAAAGCCTTTTGTCATGTCGTCTTGAGTTGAAAAACACCTTCAACCTTTATCATCAACCGAAGCTTATTATACTTCGAAGCATTAGCGAAGTAGTATAGCGTAGGCTGGTAACTTTTGACTTTCAACAAAACAGATGTCTCCATTGCGTTCAGTCTATCGACTTTCACTACAGTCGACATGACAAGAAAATAATATGACAAACCAAAACCTTTGTCACTTCGACCTTGTGGAGAAGTCTTACTTTCGAAAATTTGGCGAATAAACCTCAAAGCCCAAACTTTCAACTTTCAATAATTTAGTGTAACAACAGTAAAACCAAAAAAGATCAGTTTTTCACAAAAGAAGTAAAAGTATTCCCCATTTTAATGTAGTAAACGCCTTTAGATAAATTACTAACATCAATTGTATTTGTTTTGAGATGTGTAGAAATTACTCGACCAGACAAATCTAATATTTGAATTTCGTCATTCACAGTTCCTTTGATGTTTAATATACCGTTTGTAGGATTGGGATAAACAACAATCTCAAAAATAGTATTTTCAGAAACATTTGAAGTTCCAGAGGTAAAAGTGTAAGGTGCAGAAACAGTAGGACATCCATTTGCAAAACTAACTTCAACTGTATAATTTCCATTTTGAGCCGCTGTGAAATTAACATTATTAGCCCCAGAAATTGCATTTCCGTTCAAATACCATTGATAATTTGTTCCTGTTTCTGAACTCGTCAAAACATTTCCAGAAGCATTGATTGTTGCAGTAGGATTTGTAGTACAACTTTGGTTGGTAATAACCCTTGTTGAATTAGCAACAGAATCTTGAAACATTTGAAAAGCACTACAGTCGCCTTTTAAAGTATAATCAAACCAATTATTCAAAAAGTCAAATGTCACTTGATGTTGCTCCGTTCTTGAAATTGATATCCCAGAAGAAGAAGTTCCTTCGCCAAAATCACAATTAAAATTTGAATTGGCAAAATAACAATGAGCACCACCCGTAATACTAACAAATGTTTTGCAATCAGAACCCAAATTATCATACATTGGAATATGATGATCAGCCGGAGGCGTCACTCCATCTTGTGCTCCGGACAAAACTACAGAAGGAACGGTAACGCTCAAAGCAGAATTAATTGAAGAAACACCATTCGTAGTAGATTCTGCAGGTGCTAAACCTACTAAAGTTTTGAGATTTGCATTTCCATTTGCACAAAGAGAATCTGCCGCCAAGAAAGCAGCGCCACCACCCATAGAATGTCCCATTAGAGCCGTGTTATTCGCTACAGCGTTGTATATATCCGAAGAAGCATTTTGACCTTCTAATTGCAACTGTGTTACCAAAAATTGTAAATCCCATCCAAATGCTTGATGATTTGTGCTAAATGCATTGCCTTCAGTTCTTGGGAAAACCATAATATATCCTCTTGGAACAAACTCTTCCCACAAATTTTCATAAGCACTCCACGCCATCACAAATCCATGACCAAATACAATTACAGGAAAAGTACCTGATGCCACTGGTGTGTTATCTCCGGCAACTGTAGCAGGGTAATATATTTCTGTTTCTATTTGTCTATTTCCTCTGTCTGGATCAATAAACGTAATATTATAATGTCCCACTTGATGTTGTGCAAATGAAAATGAAAACAAAATATGCATCAAAATAGCGGATAAGAAGACTTTTTTCATGTTATGTAAATTTATATTTTTTGTAAATTTAAAATTAATTCTTGAAAAAACAAACTAAAAATGAAAAATAGTTTTTAACCTAAGTGTAATTTTATTTTTTTTGAAGTGTATTAAACCATTATCTTTGTTTAAATTGCAAAACATTTATAATGCTGAAAAAAGATTTAAAATTCAAAGAGATAAAAGAGTTTTTGGATGAAAAAGTGTTGCAATACAATCAACCTGATTTCATAAAAGATGATCCTATACAAATACCTCATTTGTTTGAAAATAAATTTGATATAGAGGTTATTGGCTTTATAATTTCTACCATTTCTTGGGGCAAGAGAAATATGATTATCAATTCGGCTCACAAAATTCTATCCTTGATGGACAATAAGCCTTATGATTTTATAATAAATCATTCTCAATCAGATTTAGAATCGATGTCGCATTTTGTACATAGGACTTTTCAAGCAGAAGATTTAAAATATTTTATCAAAACACTTAAAAGAATTTACAACAAATACGAAACATTAGAAAATGTCTTTTTAGAAGGATTAGATTTAAAAAATGATTCTGATATGAGAAATTCCATTTCGCATTTTCATAATGTTTTTTTTGAAAATTGTCTTCCAAATTTCAGAACTAGGAAGCATTTGGCAAATCCTGAAAAAGGAAGTGCATCTAAAAGATTGAATATGTATCTAAGATGGATGGTGAGAAAGGATAATCAAAATGTAGATTTCGGAATTTGGCAAAATATTCCAACATCATTCCTATCTTGTCCTTTGGATGTTCATACTGGTAATGTAGGAAGAGCACTTGGTTTTATCACCAGAAATCAAAATGATTGGAAAACAGTTGAAGAATTGGATAAACATTTGAGAATGCTAGACCCTATAGATCCTGTAAAATATGATTTCGCACTTTTTGGATTAGGCGTTTTCGAAGGCTGGAAATAAAAATTACTTGAACCGCCAACAACTAACCCCTCAAAAAAAATCTAATCCAACTTCAAAACAGCCAAGAAAGCCTCTTGTGGCACTTCAACTCTACCTACTTGACGCATTCGTTTTTTACCTTGCTTTTGTTTTTCAAGTAATTTACGCTTACGAGAAATATCACCTCCATAACATTTTGCAGTTACATCTTTTCTTAATGCTTTGATGGTTTCTCTAGCAACGATTTTTGCTCCGATTGCTGCTTGAATTGGTATTTCAAATTGTTGTCTTGGAATCAATTCTTTTAATTTCTCGCAAATTTTCTTTCCTAATGTATATGCATTACTTCTATGAACCAAGGCAGACAAAGCATCTACTTGTTCTGAGTTTAATAAAATATCTAATTTTACTAAATCAGATTTTACATAATCAGTAGGATAATAATCAAATGAAGCATAACCTTTACTTATAGTTTTAAGTCTGTCGTAAAAATCAAAAACAACTTCTGCCATTGGCATATCAAAATTCAATTCCACTCTGTCTTGAGTCAAATAAACTTGATTGGTAAGCATTCCTCTTTTTTCGATACATAAAGTCATAATCGAACCAACAAATTCCGATTTTGTAATAATTGAGGCTCTTATAAAAGGCTCTTCTATATAACTCATGTGTGCTGGTGGTGGTAAATCTGAAGGATTGTTTACAACTACCAATTCATTCCCTTTGGTTAAGTAAGATTTGTACGAAACGTTAGGAACGGTAGTAATAACAGTCATGTTATGCTCACGTTCTAACCTTTCTTGAATGATTTCCATATGGAGCATTCCCAAAAAACCACATCTAAATCCAAATCCCAATGCCACCGAACTTTCAGGTTCAAAAACTAATGAAGCGTCATTCAATTGGAGTTTTTCCATTGCAGTACGCAATTCCTCATACTCATCTGTGTCCACAGGATATACTCCTGCAAAAACCATAGGTTTCACATCTTCAAAACCTTGCACTACATCTGGACATGGATTAGCAACCGTAGTAATGGTGTCACCCACTTTCACTTCATTGGCTCTTTTAATTCCTGAAATGATATAGCCTACATCTCCCGCTCTAACCTCTTTTTTAGGAAGTAAATCCATTTTTAGAACACCTATTTCATCTGCATGGTATTCTTTTTTTGTATTTACAAATTTTACTAAATCTCCTTTTTTAATCACACCATTGATAACTCTATAATAAGCAATTATTCCTCTAAAAGGATTGAATACACTATCAAAAATCATAGCTTGAAGCGGTTGGCTTTCATCTCCTTTTGGTGCGGGAACTTTTGCAATAATTGCTTCTAATATTTTATCTACTCCCAAACCAGTTTTACCACTTGCTTGAATCACATCTGATGGATCGCAACCAATTAGATCTACAATTTGATCTGTCACTTCTTCAGGCATAGCGCCTGGTAAATCCATTTTGTTCAAAATGGGAATAATTTCCAAATCGTTTTCTATGGCTAAATATAAGTTGGAAATGGTTTGCGCTTGAATACCTTGAGAAGCATCTACAATCAGTAACGCACCTTCACAAGCAGCTATGGAACGAGAAACTTCGTAAGAAAAATCTACGTGACCAGGAGTGTCAATTAAGTTGAGTACATATTGTTCTCCACCGTATTTGAAATCCATTTGTATTGCATGACTTTTAATGGTGATTCCTCTCTCACGTTCCAAATCCATATCATCCAAAGCTTGTTCTTTCATATCTCTATCTGAGATGGTTCCAGTAACCTGCAAAAGTCTGTCTGCCAAGGTGCTTTTTCCATGGTCGATGTGTGCAATGATGCAAAAATTTCTTATATTCTTCATAAATGATTAAAACGAAACACAAAACTACTACTTTTTAAAACAAGTTTTACAATTATTATTCAAAACAAACACAAGAAAATAGAATATTATATTTTCCTAAACTATCTTTGCACTAAAATATATTAAAACAAGTAATGAAAGTAATGAGATTATATAAATGAATCTAAAAACCGTTGTTTTCTTTTGAGATTATCCCTCCATTAAAAGGAAAAGGAATAGAGGATATTTATGCGGGTATAGATCCACTCATTGAATTTGGTCCTAAATTTATCAATGTGACGTATCACAGAGAGGAATACAAGTACAAAGATATGGGTGACGGACTTTTAAAGAAAATTTCTATAAGAAAACGCCGGGTACCGTTGGGATTTGTGCAGCTATTATGAACAAATATAAGGTTGATGCAGTTCCTCATTTAATTTGTGGTGGTTTTAATGTAGAAGAAACTGAAAACGCACTGATTGATTTAAAGTTTTTGGGGATTGACAATATACTTGCTTTAAGAGGTGATCCAATCAAATCTGAACAAATTTTCCAGCCCAACAAAGGTGGTCATGCTTATGCTATTGATTTAATTCAACAAATTGGAGAATTAAACAGAGGTAAATATTTAGACGATGAGCATCAGAATTCCCCAACAGATTTTTGTATCGGTTGCGCAGGTTATCCAGAGAAACATTTCGAAGCGATGAATCTCGAAACCGATATGATGCATCTTAAAGCCAAAGTAGATGCAGGTGCTGAGTATATCATGACACAATTGTTTTACGACAATAAAAAGTTTTTTGAGTTTGTTGACAAATGCAGAGCAATTGGAATTACGGTTCCTATTATTCCAGGTTTAAAACCAATTACCAATCTTACTCATAAGACTTTTTTACCGAAATTCTTCCATATTGACTTTCCAATGGAATTATCAAAAGAATTAGAAAAATGCAAAACAAACGAACAAATTACTGAGTTAGGAATAGAGTGGGGGGTTAATCAAGCCAAAGAATTGATAGCAAATGGAGCACCAGTACTTCATTTTTATACTATGGGAAAAGGAACGGCTGTTAAAAGAATTGCTAAAGAAATTTTTTAACGCATAAAACGAAAATTATGACGAAAATTATCTCATTCATAAGTAGAAAAGGTGGTTCAGGAAAAACTACAAACGCAATCAATTTGGCGACTTCTCTACATGACTTAAAGAAAAAGGTTCTTTTGGTTGAAACTGACCCAAATTACACCTTGATTTCTTCTAGAAAGATTGATGTTTTTAAATATAAATTGAATGAGAAGAAAATTTTTCCAATTGTTGCCTCCACTGATGATGAAATTGCGAATGAATTAGAAAGCTTGAAAACTACTCAAACCTACGATTTTGTAATTGTTGATAGTGCTGGTAAAACCACAGATCAAGGAATTAAGGAACTTTGTTTGATAAGTGATATGGTAATCATTACAACGAGTTTAACTCAAAATGATTTGTTGGTAGCATATCAAACAGTAAAGGATTTAAAACCTGCAGAGAAATTAAATCCAAATTTAAAATTATTTATTCTACCCAATAGGATTCATTCTCATACAAGAATCAAAACAATCAAAGATACTTTGAGTAACTTAGACGTTGAAATGTTTGACACATTTGTACCTCAAAAAAAAATATTTACTGCTCCTAGCACTTTCAAAAGCGAAAGAAAATACAGGTGTATCACCAAAACAATCTTAGAAAAACTTAAATAAAAATTCAACTTGTAATATGGCACGTAGAACAACCCTTAAAGACCTTAATGACTTTCTAGCACAAAATCCAAATACTATAGAAGTGGATGATGTGAAAGATAAAGAGGATTTCTTAAAAAAATCACCTAATAATCTAGTTGCTGTTGAGAATGTATCGAAAACTACTTCTGTAAAACCAGCGATTAAAAATATTGAAATTTCAGAAATTGCAGCAGCATTACACGATAAGGCGATTAAAGAAGGTAAAAGTTTTACCGAACTTTGGCTCAAAGTATTAGAAGAAGGAGCGAAGAAAGATCCACTTTTGAAGAATACCAATATATTCAAAACAATAAGAACCATCAATCAAACGACTTTCAATGTAGCAATGGAAGGTATTGCCAAATTGATCAAATCTAAAGGTTAGTATTAAAACTAAATCAACTCCTATTTTAAAGTATATCTCTATATCAATTTACTGCTTGTTTGTGGTCAACTGTTTTTCTCAAAACGAAGTAACAGACATCACAATTACTTTTGATGCTAAAATCACAGAAGTTGAAAGTATGGGGGGAAAATTAAATGTTACTACAATCTATATAACAAAAGATAATGTTCTAACAGACAGTATAATTACTCAAAATGGTCGTTTCAAATATGATTTAACCCCCAATCATATTTATAAAATAGAATTTAGCAAAAAAGGATATGTTTCCAAACATCTGGTAGTAAAAACCACAAACCCTCCTTCCAATGTAAAAAAGAAAAGTAGTTTGAAAGTTGAAGTAAGTCTGTTTAAATTCAAAACAGGTTTAAATGTAGATTATTTAAAATCAAAACCAATTGGAGTTGCTGAATTTGATATTTACAAAGGTAAACTTGCATGGGACAAAGAATACACAAGGATAATGATCGAAAAAATCATTCAATCTACCTTAGAACTTTATGACGAAAATTATAAAGATTAGTATCATTTACATTGCCAATAAAAATTAATTTTCAGTTTAGATTTAGTTTGTTCATATTAAAAAATGATTTATTCATCATATTCTAGGGTGTAAACAAATGAATAAAAAGTTTTTTAAGAACTAATTATATAATTTTGTGTTGAAATTAATTCTAATAAAAAAATTGAATAAATTACTTTTATATACATTGTTGTTTTTGCCTTTTATTTAAATGCCTACTCTCCTATTGATGACAAAGAAGGTATTATAATTCTAGAAGGGAAATACCAATCTAGAAATATTTTTGTTGCTCAAGCAATGGGAAGTCATGGTTTTGGTTTTTGTGCTTATGAAATAAGAGTAAATGGAAATCTAATCGTTGATGAAATAAATTCCAGTGCTTTTGAAATTGATTTAGCTTCATATAATTTTATGATTGGACAAGACATAATAATAGAAATTAAACATAAACAAGGATGTACTCCAAAAGTACTTAATCCAGGTGGTTTAAAACCTAAACCAACTTTCGAAACAGTTGATATTAAAATTAATGAAAATCAAATTTTGGAATGGGTTACTAAAGATGAAACAGGGTCACTTCCTTTTATTATTCAACAATACAAATGGAATAAATGGATTGATGTAGGTGTTGTTCAAGGAAATGGAACACCTGAAATTTCAAATTATGCTTTTCATGTTGACTTTACTTCTGATTTAAACAAATTTAGAGTTGTTCAAATTGATGCAGAAGGAAAGATGAAAAAATCTCAATCTGTTGAAGTCGAATCTAAAAAACCAAAATTGACTTACACTTACACTAAACAATCTCAAAAAATCTTTTTTACTAATGAAACTGGTTTTGAGATTCATGATAAATATGGTGAATTGGTTTTGAAAGGATATGGCGCATCAATTGATGTAAATAAATTAGTTAAAGACGAATATTGGCTTAGTTTTGATAATACTACAGAATCTTTTAAAAAGAAATAACTTCGTATTTATTTTTCTAATATCACCTTTCTTTTTAACTCATTGTAAAAAAGAAAAGAAAGATATTGTATATAATTTTGAAGGTGCTATCTTAGATCAAAATAGTAATAACGGTATTCCTGACGCTAAGATTACTCTTTCCAAAAGAGAAGTGTCTTCAGGTACTTTTTCGAGCGCCTTTTCCAATGTAGATTCCTATTTTTCAAATTCAAATGGCGCTTATGTTTTGAAATCAGATTTTGGAACTATAGAGTCTTTTAAGTTTAAAATCGAAAAGGAAAATTATTTTGCAATTGAAAAAACATTCAATCCTGACGAATTTAGACCTAATGAAGTAAATCAATTAGATTTTTCGCTTATTGGAAAAGGAGTGGTTTCCATTAGAATCAAAAATAATATTCCTTTTGATCTTTTCGATGAAATTTCGTTCAACTCTTTAAACCCAAGTTGTAATACCTGTGTAAAATTTAATTCTATCGTTCTCAAAGAAATGTTAGTGGACACTGTTCTTATTGGAAATGTAGAAGCAAATCGGTATTTCAAGTTTCAATATACTATAAAGAAAAATAATTCAACTACCAACCATTTGGATTCGGTGTTTTGCGTATTAGGAGATACCAGTTTTTATAATTTGAATTATTAAATCTGTTAAGTTTGGGTTATTTATTTTAATAAACTTTTAACAACCATTTAACATATTTTTATCATCACTCAACATTCAAAAAGTTAATTTAAAATAAAGTTTTAACTTACTTATCTTAATTAATTATATCTTTATACCCTAATATAAGCAACTTATCGTTTGATGGTTACGTCTTAAGATTGTAAAATTTAATAATAAACACAATATGAATGTATTACATAAAATTTCTGGATTTTTTTTAGTGCTTGCATTTACTTATAACGCCAATGCTCAAGAATTAGAAAGAAAGCAAGATTATAATAGTTCTCAAAATCTTAAAATATCTAAAAGGGTTTCTAACAATTCAATAAGTCAAGAGACTAAAGCCAAAAAATCTGTATCTGTTGAGAATAACAATACAAACAGTGCAGTTGTTTCTGAAAGAAAGTCTATAGTCAATAATCAAACTGGTTACAGTCCTTCTGTTCCAGCGACTAAAAAAACCGTTAATTCTTCTAATACCAAGAATAATATTGACCTTTATGTTAATCCAAATCTTCCTATTGGTAGATTGCTTAATTGAAGCTTAATATTTAAAAAAAAGCAGTTAATGAATCAAATAATTCAACTTTGTTAAATTCTTCTGATTATCAAACTTTAAATAATCTTATTCAACAAGAAAGAACAAAATTTGATGATTATGTTGAAGGTAAGGGGATAGAAAATTGCTCAATTAAAGAGCAAAATTACTATTTATCTTTTCTAAAAGAAGAAGGTAGAGAACAAGAGTATTTAAATAATATTAATAAACTCAAATAAACTCACTAATTCATTCACATTAGTTTTTATCATAAACAACATTTAATATGAAAATAGCATTATTTTTTATTTCAGTTTTTACCTTTAGTGTAAGTTATGCTCAATTTGCTTCCACTCCTTGTTCATCAGGAGCCTTGCTTAATAATTGCGCTATTAATACTGTTAGCTTGACTAGTTCTTTTACTAACTCTGGTGTCGCAAATCCCTCGACAGAAAATGGAGTTGGATGTAGCAGTGTCGGTTCTGATATTACTGCAGGAACTATTGGAGGTTCTGGAGGAAGTCAAGCTTATGATGGTTGGTTTACAACAACAGCCGATGCTGCAGGTGTTGTGGATGTCTATGCTGCTATTGTTACTGGCGACCCTGTAGTAGGGATATATTCTGGACCTTGTGGTTCACCTACACTTATCACTTGTGATGACGATGGAGGAACTGGTCTAGATGCAAATGCAACAGCAACTGGTTTAACACCTGGGGCAACATATTGGGTTAGAGTATGGGATTATGCAGGAGGAACAGGAATTTATGAAATTACTTCTAACGGAGGAACTCCTCCTGCAAATGATAATTGTGCTGGTGCTCAAGGTTTAACTCTGAATGGCGCACCTGTTGGTGGCTCTAACTATTGTTCTACTGTTGAAATTTCAGATTGGGACGACTGTGAAAATAATACTGAAAATAATGTTTGGTATTCGTTTACAACTTCTGCCGATGGAGATATCACTGTAAACTTTGGCTCTATAGATTGTTTTGGAAGTGGACAAGGTGTTGATGTTTCTGTTTTTTACGGAAACTGCGCTAGTTTTGCTTCTTATGGATGTACTTCTGTAAATGCCGGAAGCACTGGCAGTATTCCTCAGTTTTATGGGCCTGCTGGAACCTATTACGTAATGGTCGATGGAAATAATTCAGGTGGTGCAACAGCACTGTGCGAATTCAACGTTGATGTTGATTTTGTTGGGTGTCCTGCTAATGCAGGTACAAATACCTCACCAGCTTTGGTTACTGTTTGTGCTGGTACAGACTACAACCTTTCTGCTATAGGTACAACAAATACCAATATTGGTGCAGATCCTTGTATAGGATGGGGATTTTGGGTTGCAGATGATCCATTAAATCAATTTCCAGGAATGACAGGTATTGGAAATTTACCTACAGGAAATAATCCAGCTGGTTCTGCTGGAGATCCTAACTATGTTGGTGTTTTCACTTCTACTTCTTTTCCTTTAGCTAATGGCAATAATCCAACACTACCATGGGAAGGAAATGGGGTTACTTACTATGTTGCACCAATCACTCTCAGCAATTGTGCTACAGGTGAAATTACAACTAATTGTTTTGACATTGGAAACGTTACACAAGTTTATCAGAACCCTTCTATAAATACAGACTTTGTTATAGATTGTTTTAGCCCTGGAGCTCCTTCTACTTATGTCGCTATTGCAGCTGCTGGCGGAACTCCTATTGTTGACGGTTCAAGTTTTACGGTGACCAATTTAGGTGATGGAACATTAGATATCTCTGGAGGAACTGGAAACAATGTAACTTTCTATGTAGATAATGTACCTGATGGAGGTACTGTTTCGGTTTTAATTACTGATGACTCGGGTTGTTCCCAAACATTAACTGTAGGACCTATAGACGCATCTGCATACTGTCCTGCATGTGGAGCTAACGCTGGAACTTATACTTCTGAAGTGAATTCAAATCCAACTACTACTCCTGTTGTGTTGTGTTATAATGATGTTTTAGATTTATTTCATAATGGTGATTATATATTGCCAGCAGACTTAAATTATTGTGGAGATCCTCCAGGTCCCTCAACATTCAATGGCGCTACTGCTGGTACTTGTAATCCAGGTATCGTTTGGGGAATTTTTGATGGATTAGCATCCACTGCAAATCCATTTGACGATCCAACTTTTACAAATGTTGGTTTTTTTGGAGATGATCAGCAATTTGTTAATGATGGCTTTTTGTTAAATCAATTATTTATTCAATTTGGTATTACTTTTACTAACAATACTTTTTGGTTGTATCCAGTAACTGCTGATATTACAAATATCGATATGAATGGAGATGGGAATCCTAATTGGGCGGAAGATGACAACGGTGATGGTTGTTTTGATTCAGGTAATCCTATTCAAGTTACGTTTTTAAATCCTATTTTAGGATCAGCTATAAATAATTGTGATGGACCAGAAATTACCATAATTGGAGGAAATCCAGAGTTTTTTGGTGGTAATTATTTAGTTACCAATAATGCTGGAGGCACTATCACTGGCTTACCTGTAACACATAATGGTTCAATAACCATAACAGGCTTAAACGATGGAGATGCCTATGATATTGATATTACAGATAATAATGGTTGTACTATTAATGTTTCAGGAATTTATAACTATACTCAGCCGGTTCTTTCGGTAAATAATCTAGCTTCTGATTTTTGTTTAAATGACCCTGCAGATGCTTTTGATGTTTCACCTCTTCCTTTTTCAGTAACAACAGGTTCTTTTGATATAGATTTTGTTTCTGATGGTTATCCAGATGAACTTACTTGGACATTGTTTGATTCTTTTGGAACACCTGTTGCTTCAGGTGGTCCTTACGGCCCTTTTGGAACTTATGCTCCAGGTGCTGCGATTCCAACTGAAACTGTTTCAGGTTTAAATCCTGCGAATGGACCTTTTACTTTAGTTTTAAATGATGCCTTTGGTGATGGACAAGATGGAACTTCGACCGGAGGAAGTGTTGGAACAACAACTGTAACTAATAATGTTACTGGGCAAATAGTTGCAACAACATCAGGAAACTGGGGCGCAACTACTACTTTAAATATTGGCAATTTTGTTTCTACAACAGTTACTATTGGCGGTACAAATGTAGTGGATAACGGAGATGGTACTGCTGTCTTTACACCAAGCACAGTTGGAAGTCATACAATAGGTTTTATATATGATAATGGCGAAGGTTGTACATATACAGCGTCACAAATTGTAACTGTTCATCCTAATCCTTTACTTTCAACTGCCATTAATCCAGTAGTTTGTGCTGGAGAAACCATCTTGTTGTCAGACTATACTCCTGGAGAAGCAAATGGCGTTCCTGGAACAGGAACTTGGTATGTAGGAAACAATAGTTCTGGAGCAACTGCTCCAACAACTGCTTTTACTCCTACAAATGGTGCTACATACTTTTATGAATATGTTGCTACAGCAGGAGGTTGTATCGATGGAAGAGGGATTACGGTTACAGTTAATCCTCTGCCTCCAACACCAACAATCGCTTCAACTGCACCAACATGTAGTGCAGATGGGGCAAGTACAATTTCTAACTATAATGCGGCTTTTACCTATACATTCAATCCTACAGGACCGACTGTAGGAGCAGGAGGTGTAGTTTCAGGTATGACTTTAGGAACTTCTTATACAGTAACAGCAAATAATGGAACTTGTACTTCTTTAGCATCAGCATCATTTAGTAATGCAGTAATGTTAACCACACCAGATGTACCAACTATCACATCAACTGCACCAACTTGTAGTGCTAATGGAGCAAGTACTGTTTCAAACTATAATGCGGCATTAACATATGTATTTAATCCTACAGGACCAACAGTAGGAGCAGGCGGAGCAATTTCAGGAATGACTGTAGGAACTTCCTACACAGTTACTGCAGGAAATGGTTCTTGTACTTCTATTGCATCAGCATCATTTAGTAATGCAGTAATGTTAACCACACCTGCTGTACCAACAATCGCTTCAACCGCACCAACTTGTAGTGCAAATGGTTCAAGCACAGTTTCAAACTATAACGCTGCATTAACATATACATTCAATCCTACAGGACCAACAGTAGGAGCAGGCGGAGCAATTTCAGGAATGACTGTAGGAACTTCCTACACAGTTACTGCTGGAAATGGTTCTTGTACTTCTGTTGCATCGGCATCATTCTCAAATGCTGCAATGTTAACCACACCTGCTGTACCAACAATCGCTTCAACTGCACCAACTTGTAGTGCAAATGGTTCAAGTACAGTTTCAAACTATAACGCAGCATTAACATATGTATTCAATCCTACAGGACCAACAGTAGGAGCAGGCGGAGCAATTTCAGGAATGACAGTAGGAACTTCCTACACAGTTACTGCAGGAAATGGTTCTTGTACCTCTGTTGCATCGGCATCATTTAGTAATGCAGTAATGTTAACCACACCTGCTGTACCAACAATCGCTTCAACT
>JAGYKU010000047.1 GCA_018401455.1 Flavobacteriales bacterium | reverse complement strand
TTCGGGGTTAGATGTTTGTTTTTGTTTTATTGTTTTATTATCTAAAGTTATTTTTTCTCGCTCGGCTTTTTCTCTTGCGTGTTTGTTTTCGGCAATTATTTTTCTAAGAATGTCCTCGTTTTCAGCACCTTTATTTTGTTCTTTCAGCGCTTCTTCAAAACCTATAAATCTTTCTCCTTCTTCGGTAATTTCAACTTCTACTTTAGAGTTAGATTCGTTGGGTTCAAAAGTAATACCGCTTATACTTTCTACTTCCTGATTAATTTCTTCGGGAGAATCAATAGAAATATCGTTTTTTTGATGTTCAAAAGTAATAGAAGGCTGATCTAATTCAACTGTTTCAAAATCACTTACGATCTCTTTTTGTTGCACAATTTCTGGAAGTTCATCTTTTGGATTTGGAAGTTCAGGCATTTGATAATCATAACCTTCTCTTTTTTCTTCAACTTCATTGTCAAAAGAAACATTTAGTTCTGGAAAAACCACCTCTTCTCTGTTTTCATAGAAAGTAGCATTGGTCTCAATATTTTGAGATTCTTTTTCTTGACGAGCTAGCATTTCTTTGTCAAAAGAAGCTCTTGCACTTTCTAAATCAGGTCTTTCGTATGGTACAAATGAATTTTCAGCATCCGCATTAGGAGTAATTGTAATTTCTTCTAATGGTGCGTCATTGGTATCAAAAACTTCTTCTTTTTCTGTCGAAATCGTTTCTGTTTGTTTTTGTGCTTCAAGAGTTTCGGTAATCATTTTTTCCAAAGCTGCACGAGTCACTTTTACTTTTTTGGCAATGTCTTGAAGTTCTATCAACTGCCCCACTCCAGGAGAGCCGTCTTGTGTATATTCTTTTATTTTATTTAATAATATTTCCATTGCGGTAGTCTTAGTTTTTTATCTCACTCTCATAATATTCAAAGTAGCTTGCGACATTTCATCTTCGATGTTTCCAAACATTGCTTTATAATCCATTTGGCTTTTTTTGATGACGCTCAACGCTTTTTCTCTTCCATAAGTTTCTGCAATTTCAACTTTTGCAGATTCTTCGCCAGGAATGTTCTTGTAAGTAAGAAAATAGTGTCTCAATCTATTGATAATACTTTCGGGGCAATCTAAAATATCTTGGTATTTAGAGTAAATTTGGTCACCTTTCAAAACCGCTATAATTTTGTCATCTGCTTCATTATCATCTATCATTCTAAACCCTCCAATTGGAATTGCGGGCACAATGATATTTCCTTGTGTAATATTTCTTTCTGTCAAAACACAAATATCCAAAGGATCTTTATCTCCAATAATTCCTGTTTTTCCTGTGGCAAGCATACATTCTTCAGCTACTTGTTCGCCACAATAAGTTTGCGGAACAAACCCATAAAGTGCAGGAACAATATTTGAAAATTTTTGAGGTCTATCTACTTTTATAAATCCAGATTCTTTATCAATTTCATATTTTACTGTGTCTGAAGGTGTCATTTCTATAAATGACATCACGATATTGGGCGCATCTGCTCCAATGTCTATTCCGTGCCAAGGATGCGACTGATATCTTCTTCCTAGTTTTTGCCAAAGTTGGCTAAATTGTTTTTCCATTTAAAAATATTTTTAATCGTCAAATTGTGTTTGCATAGCCAATTTAGTAAAATCCTTATAAGTTCCTTTACAATTGATGCTACAAAACAGGTTTTTTTCTTGAGCTATTTTTGTGATTTCAGCAATAATTTTCTGTTGGTCATCTGCACTCAACCAATCTAAATCTATCAAAATCGGTGCGCCAATTTTCAACATCAGATGAATGTCGTTTTGTCTGCTGTCGATTTTTGAAATATCAGACCATCTCACTAAAGTAAGTTCGTTGGTAATGATGGTAATACTTTTGTCGTTGACTAATATTTTATAAGGTTTCTTAGCAAGTGAAAATGCAAAATGTAAGACGCCTTCCATAAAATAAAATGCACTTACCACGCCTAAAAGAAAGCCAATGTCTATCAAAAATAACATAATTAATGCAAAAAGACCGTAATACATAAGCGAAATTCCTTCATACACCAGAATTTTTTTGAATCCCATTATTGAAATTGGATAACCTTGAGAACGCAATCCCAATAAAAGCGATTGCCACCTTGAGTTGATTCTCAAAATCAAAACCAACCCTAGAAAGGCAGCAATTCCTATAAAAATCTCTTTCAAAAAGGGGATTTGTATGTCCATATCATCGTTGTAGTAGATGAACGAAACTCCCGAACAAAGAATCACCAAAATAAGGGCAACTACATTTAATGTTTTTTGCATATAGCAAAGGTAGTGAATTCTATGATATCAAAGATTGAGAAAAAAAATTAATGTTTGGTTTTAATTTTTTTTAGATTTCCTTTTACACCTTAGCAAGAGAAAAAAAACTGCAGAGCCGCAGAGCAAAACACTAATAAATAATGTTTTCTTAATATTTTTAGAAAAAACCTTGGCGTCTTGGCGCCTTAGCGAGAGAAATAAACAACTCGCAGAGCCCAAGAGCAAAACTCTAAAAAATAATGTTTTCTTAATAATCTAGAAAAAACCTTGGCGTCTTAGCGCCTTAGCGAGAGAAATAAACATCTCGCAGAGCAGCAGAGTCGCAGAGCAAAACTCTAATAAAATAATGTTTTCTTAATATTTTTAGAAAAACCTTTGCGTATTGGCGCCTTAGCGAGAGAAATAAACATCTCGCAGAGCCGCAAAGTCGCAGAGCAAAACTCTAATAAAATAATGTTTCTCTTAATAATCTAGAAAAACCTTGGCGACATAGCGCCTAGCAAGAGAAAAAAATCTCAGAATAAAAGAGTCGAAAAGTTAAATTCAATCTACTTTGATGAAAAAAAATTGAATAATGAAGTTCTTTTTTGTCCTTTGATTATATTTGCATAGAATTTTTATAAAACACAATGAGAGAAGTACAATTCAGAGAAGCCCTAAACGAAGCAATGAGTGAAGAAATGCGCGCAGACAAGAGCGTGTTTTTGATGGGTGAAGAAGTTGCAGAATATAATGGTGCTTACAAAGTATCACAAGGAATGTTGGCAGAGTTTGGACCAGAAAGAGTAATCGATACTCCGATTGCCGAATTAGGTTTTGCGGGGATTGCTGTTGGAGCATCTATGAATGGTTTAAGACCTATTGTAGAGTTTATGACTTGGAATTTTGCGATTCTTGCAGCGGATCAAATCATCAACTCTGCGGCAAAAATGTTGCAAATGAGTGGTGGACAATACCACTGCCCTATTGTTTTTAGAGGTGGAAATGGTACTGCAGGTCAGTTGGCTGCAACACACTCTCAAAGTTTTGAAGCTTTCTACGCACACGTTCCTGGATTGAAAGTTATCACGCCTTCTAATCCTGCAGATGCAAAAGGACTTTTGAAATCTGCCATCAGAGACAACGATCCTGTAGTGTTTTTGGAATCAGAAAAAATGTATGGAGATAAAGGTATGATTCCAGATGGTGAATACCTTATTCCTATTGGAAAAGCAGATATCAAGAGAAAAGGAACAGATGTAACGATTGTTTCTTTCGGAAAAATAATCAAAGAAGCGTATGCCGCTGCTGATGAATTAGCAAAAGAAGGTATAGAATGCGAAATCATCGATTTGAGAACAATTCGTCCTATCGATTACGATACAGTAATTGCTTCTGTCAAAAAAACCAATAGATGTGTTGTGGTAGAAGAAAGTTGGCCAGTAGCATCTATTTCTTCTGAATTGGCTTATTGGATTCAGCGTTATGCTTTTGACTTTTTGGACGCTCCTGTTTACAGAGTCACTCAATCTGATACGCCTTTCGCTTTCGCAAAACCATTGATTGAAGAAGCATTACCCAATGTGAAAAGAATCATGGATGCTGTGAAATCGAGTATGTATGTGGCTTAGAAAGATTTTTGAGTCAAGACTTGAAGACTCAAGATTTTAAGACAAAAGACCTTAAGATAAAAGACTGAAAGATTCAGGACAAAAATCCTTATCCACTAATTAGGTCGCATATCTGAATGTATCAACAAAAGTAAAGTATCATTGGGTTGGCTTGTTTTAAAAAAAGTTTGTTCCAAAAAAGTTTTTAATTTGTATGATTGGCAAGGTATGCAAACGACTCTTTTTTCTTTCTCCATATATTCGTACTCGCGTATTGACTGTTTGAGATTCATCAATTCACCTTTTACAAAAAAGTATTCATTAGAAACGTATTCACTATAATTGTATCGTTTTTGATAACCTACACCTTTATTATAAAGATAAGTATGGTTAAAAACTTTAATATAAACTGTTTCTGATTTGTAATTACTGACCGTAAAAGTTGTATCAATAGATAAGTTAGTTTTTTTATTTGCCTCAATATACGAACAGATTTTACCCATACTTTGGGCTACTTTATTATTTGTTTTACTTTGATTTGTAACAAAATTTATAAACAAGAAAGCCGTCAGCATCAAACTTACTAATATCAGTGTTTTTGGGTTTTTCATTAACTACTTTTCACTTTAAAGAGACAGTTTTACCATTTTTTTCATGTCACTTTCTGCGTTTTTCTTTATGTGTATCAATACTCGTTCGTGAATTTTGTGAATAATGTGGTCGCTCCATAATTGCCAATAAAATACAGGTCTAATATTGAGGTAATACCATGTTGTACCTTCCAAAAGCGTATTTCCATTAGGTAATTTTGTCAATTTGAATTGTCCTTTTTTAGATACAAAATAATCGTGTAAATGTGGAGCATCAATATCCCAAAAACTTAATTCTTTCATTGGGTCTGGCTGTTCTAGTACATCAAACTTTAAAAGTCTTGGCTCATCCCACACAGTTATTGGCTCTACAAAACTTCCTGTTGTAAAATTGCAGTGTCTAACAGCTCCAACTCCTGTTCCTTCAATTTTTGCATTAATTGGATATGCAATTCCTGTCTTAAAAATCAACTCGGTCGGCTCTTCAAGCTGAGGAAACTCCACAACGTTTCTCCAAACTGTTTGAGGATCCGCTGCAATTTCAATTGAAGTTACTACAGAGGTCAAAGTTGGTTCACTATCTTTCTCAAAAAATGCAATAGCAGGAATGATCCCAATTAAAACAAACATCGTAGAGGTTCCGTTGTCTGGAATTTTACTTATTATTCCATAGCCAAACAAACTGCCAACCCAAGTCAAAAGAAGTCCGAGAGGTGCTGCCATAGCAATACAAATTAGCCCTTCTATTGCAAAAATCAAAAGTCCTGTTGTAAAAACTCCCAGTGATAAAAGTCCGATATGCCATGCTTCTCTTTTGGTAATATCTTCTTTTTTCATTCCGTATAGAATTGTCGAACCTGCACCTAGAAAAAGAGGTGTAAAAATAAACAAAGCTATACCATACTCACCTATTCCATAAATTCCCCAAAGTGTCAACCCTACTGAAATAATAACTGTCAACCCTACTGAAACCCATTTGCGTTTAAAATCATTATCGGGCAATATTCTATTTATTAGTTTTTTCATTATTGAAGTCTTGTTGTAGTATTTATAGGGTAAATTTAAAGAATTTTATTGAAATTTTATTGCCATTTGAAAAAATCACTCCAACGTAAACCTCACACCAAAATAAGCCATTCTACCAAATACAGGACCCCAAACCAATGAAGCATCAAAACTTTCTGAGAAAGGTTGGTCTGCAGCGATAATAGGATTGGATAATCTATAGTTGGTTAGGTTTTCTCCTCCTAAATAAAACTCCCATTTTTTGTGATGTACATAAGTCACTTGTGCGCCAATCATTACAAAATCTTCGCTAGTTTCTGGTCTTTGATAGATTTCTGGATTATCGAGGGTTTGAGGAATTCTTTGTGCGCCAATCCATTGTGTGGTGGCGTCAAATTTCCAAAAACTGCCTTCTTTGTTTTTTCTCGTTTCTTTGGCAATGTTCAAAAACCCTCTGTGCTTTGCTGTAAGCGGTTGCGACAATCTTCCTGAAAGATAATCTACCTGCACATCCAAAAATCGATATGCTGCTCTTATTTCCCATCTTTTAGCGGGTTCTATATTGAACTCTACTTGCGCACTGTTGGAAAAGGATTCTCCTTCTAAATTGTACAACAACAAACGTTGTGTATGAAAATCATAGTCTGCTACCACTTGGTTCACAAATCTAGTATGATAGAAGTCTATATTCAAATTGGATTCTTTTCCAAATAAATCTAAATCATAGTTGAATCCCAAACCATAATTTTGAGTGATTTCTTGATTTAATCCATACACAGGCAGTTGGTTGTTGCCGATAATTTCCCAAGTTCTGCTCGATGCCAAAGCGCCTACATTTTCCATAAAAACATTGGGCGTTCGTCTTCCCATTCCTGCTGCCAATTTGATGGCTGCTTTCTCGCTTGGACTCCATCTCATATTGAATCTTGGCGTTACAAATGCACCATAAATATTATGATAATCTGCTCTCACACCGGCAACAATACTTACCAATGTTTTGGACATCGAATACTCAAAATAAGCCCCTGGAACTATTTCTCTCCATTGATAATTGGTGTCTCTTTCTTGAATTCTTTTGGTGGATTCTTTGTAATCGTCATACAAAAAACTTACTCCTGTTTTGAATTTGTGTTCTTCTTTGTCCTTAATTTCATCTTGAAAAATAAAATTAGCATAACCAGAAGTTTGTTCACCTTCATAATTTCTTATTCCGAAGTTGTTGAGCTGGCTGTGATACGAACCGCTCAATTGAATAGCCATACTTTTGTACCTTTCGTCTGGAAAAAGATATCCTATTTTGGCAAATCCATTTACTTTTCCAGAATAATTATGCACTCGATAAGGGTTTTCTCCAATTGGAGTATGTTGGTGATTATTGTGGTTTCCTAATGTCAGTTCTCCATATTGTCCTGCTTTGTTGTCTAAAGAAACTGCTCCAATTGCAAATTCAGCGTGAATTTTTGGACCAGCATAATTCCATTGGTTTTGAAAAGCAAAAGTTTCGTTCAGAGGATTGTCTATAAAACTATCTCCATTCATGTCCATTTTGGCATTGGCATATTTTCCATGTGCCAAAACAGTGGTGCGCCATCTTTTACTCACTCTTTGGGTTGTATGGATGTTCAATTCGTTTCTGAAAGCACTATTTAAGTAATAATTCACATGAAGTTTTTCACCATTCTCGGGGCTTTTCATTTCCACGTTAATTTGTCCTGTCATACTTTCGTATCCGTTCAAAACAGATCCTGCTCCTTTAGAAATTTGGATGCTATTGACCCATGCTCCAGGCACAAACTCTAATCCATAGATGGTGCTCAAACCTCTTGTAAGGGGCATATTGTCTTGCATCATTTGCACATACTTTCCCGATAATCCAAGCATTTGAATCTGCTTAGTTCCTGTTACAGCATCTGTAAAATTGGCATCAATTGCTGGGTTGGTTTCAAAACTTTCTGACAAATTACAACAAGCTGCTTTTCGCAATTCTCCTTCTCCCATAATGTGCGAATCCCTTGCGTTGAACTTTTCATACGCATATCCTCCTTTGTTGGCTTTGATTACCACATCAGGAAGGACGCTTCCATCTTTCATTACAATATTTAAAGGGTTTTCAAGTTTTGCTATCTCCAAAGTATCTGGTTGGAGTCCTACAAAACTAAAAACTACTTGCTTGGCTCCTTCTGGAATATTGATATGAAAAAACCCCTCTGAATTGGTAGAAACACCTCCTTCAAATCCAACAAAATAAATGTTTACTCCAGGAATTGGTGATGCTGTATTCTTTTCTCCCGCTTCATAAACGGTTCCCTCCAAAAATTGCTCTTGTGATTTATAAGAATTCGTTATAAAAATCACAATCATTAATATAATTATGCTTTTCATTTTTTCTTATTGATTAGGTTTTCTGGAACTTCGTATTTACAACAGTGGTGAAGATTGTCATACACAGATGCATCTACTGATGTGTTTTCTGAAGCGTGGCCTGCTTTTGCACAAACTCTTTGTATTTCTTCTAACGAAATTTTGCTTGGGTTATAAACCACTCTCAAAACTTTAGAATCTATATTCCAATTGGCGTCTTTCACTCCAACGATATCTAAAGCGTTTTCGATTCTATCTTTACACATTCCGCAGTTTCCATAAATGGTAATGCTTTCTGTTTTCGTTTTTTGTCCATATCCTACTACAAGGAATAAAAACAATATAATTGATGTTAAATATTTCATAAGTCTTTAATTTTTAAATTTTTACTGTAATTTCGAATGAGAATTCACTCAATAAATTATGATACGACAATAACCTTACTGAGGTTCGGTCTAAAAGAAAAAAATTAAAGAACTTGTGGTGGTTGCCAGATAGTGCTAAACACCGAAATGGTTAGTGGAGATTGATAATTCCAAAAATTTACAATGTTGACATGTCCTTCTGTCCATTGCAATGTTATTTCATTAGAAGCGATAAAACCTACAGGTACAAAGTGACAACAACATTGACTTCCGCCACATGATCCATCACAATCGCCATCTTCGTTGCAATCGCAAGATTTTATTTCTTTTCCTTGTTGCATTTCATGACTTGAAAAACAACAATTTTTGCTTTGATCTATTTCACAAGAAGAATTTTTAACAACTGAAGATTCATTCGATTTATGGCAACAAGCATTTGCTTCATTGGGTTGAAATACCAATGAAACTATAAAAATGAATGCTATGTAAATGATGTTTTTCAACTGTTTAATCTCTTTATTCTATGCAAAGTAACAAAAATTTATTTAAAAAATCACATTTTCAGTGATTTTGATTTTCTTCATGGTTGTGTTTTATGTACTTACAACAGTGGTGCAAATTTGCATAAGCTTTCTCGTCTGCTTTCATTTTTTCGGTTGCGTGACCAATGTTCGCACAAATTTGATGTATCTCTTGAATCGATATTTTCTCTGAAACAAACGTTACTGTGAGCATTTGAGTTTTTTCGTCCCATTGCGCACTTCTAATGCCTACAATATCCAATGCGTTTTCGATTCTTTCTTCGCACATACCACAGTTACCGTAAACTCTAAAAGTATCTGTTTGGTATTTATTTCCTTTTTGAGCCACTCCAAATACAGAAGTGAAACTGAATATTAACAGTAATAAAGCGCTTTTCATATTATCGTATTAATAGGGTTATGAATATATAACGGAATAAGGAATGAAAAGTCGCAGGAATTTGAAAATATATTCAAAGATTCAAAAAAAGACTTCTCCTCCGAGACTTCGTAGGTCGAAGTGACAAAGAAGTCTAAGTGACAGGTATTCGTTTGTCTTAATATTCTATTACTATTAAAATCTTTATATTAAAATAATTTACAAAAATTCTAGCAGTATAAAACTGCTAGAATTATATTTATTAAAGAAACCAATTTAAAATAAAACAACTAAATTTATTTATAAAAATTATTCTTCAATATGGTAATAGTTTTTAATATTTTGGGATTTTAGACATTCGAAAAACTCAATAAATTTTTCGTTATTAACTTCAAATCCATAAAAATCAACGCCTTCGACTTTGCAAGAATTTGTGATTTCAACAAAATGAAAGAAATAATCTTTCATTTCACTTTTAGAAAAAATACCTTGTTTCTCTTCTAAATCATCTCCAGAAAAGAAATAATAACCCTTAATTTCAGTATCTGAATCATAATCCCACTCATCAATGCGTACAATTTCCCAACTCTCTTTATAATCATATTTTCCATTTTTATATACATTTAGTTGTTCTGTCAGGGTTATTCCTTGTTGATTATTAATATCAACATACCATCCATTTTCAGGATCACCATTTTTATATTCCATATCACGTATTAGAAATAACTCACCTCCAAAATCTTTCCAATGCTTTTTATTAACTAAATAGCCGTTTTTTATAGTAGCATATTTTGTTATTTTGTCATCACTATTCTTTGTGCCTGCTGTACCTGAAAACAAATCTTTTAAATCTTTATCTTTGTAGAATTTACCATTTTTGAATTCTAATGTTTCATATTCTATATCATAAGTTAACACTTTGTCTTCTTCTTTGTTTTCTGTTGTTTCACTATCACAACTTACCATTAAAAGTGATGCAAAAAATAGTGTTAATACAGTTAGTTTAATTTTTACCTTTTTCATTTTTTCAAGTTTATAATTTTTTAAATTTAGAATTTACAAATAGAGTTATATTTCTTTATTAACTGGAATTTTTTTATGTAAAATTTGTTCATAATGGATACAATTTGTAATTTTAGAGAACAAACATAAATAAAAGACGTTTTTCTATTTATCAAAACTCTTCTATTAATCCAGCATCATTGATCATATAAGAACCTGCAGGATATGGATCGTATATTTCTCCATTAGAGTCTATTATAAAAGCACCTCTACTTTGATTATCCCATAATAAATCAGACGTTACTTCTTCATTTGTCGCTTGTAAATCAAATAATTCTGAATCTTCTATAAATCCATTATTAATACATTCCGTATATTGTTTAAACCCTAATGTATATTCTGGTAGGTAAGAAACATCATAAGTTGTTGCTGCTAGAGTTAAATATGAAACTCCTGTTGATGGGTAATAGTGAAACATTTTATTATATTCAATAGTTGCATACTTATTGTTATAAGGTTTTTTACTATTTTCGTTTGTACTTAACAAAGTAAAATCTTCAACTAATATATAAACATAAAAAATATCACTTTCCTTAATCTTGAATTTATACCACTTATCCTTCTCCAAGTTTTCATTTAATATTTCTACTTTTATTTCATTTGTTTCGTCTTTTTCGTTAACATTAGTTTCGTCTTTATCCAAAGGGATTTCTTCATTATTTAAAGTATCCTTAAAAATTTCTTTTGTTTGTTCTTTTTTATCTTCTGCTTCTGAACCACAACTTATCATGAATAGTGAAGCAAAAAATAGTGTTAATACACTTAGTTTAACTTTTAGATTTTTCATTTTACGAGTTTAGATTTTTCATTTACAATTTACAAATAAAGTTATGTTTCTTTATTAATTACAATTTTTTTTCAATAATATTTGTGCTTATTAGTTACAATTTGTAAATTTGTATTTAAACACAAAAACTATGAAGACAATCGAAATTTCTGGATTACTCAATACCATAGGGCAAAACCTGCATACTATTAGAAATGCGCGCAAGGAAACATTGCAGTCTGTAGCAGCAGACATTGGCATAACGCACCCTATTATTAGTAAAATAGAAAACGGAAGGTATCCCAATTTGCAATTGAACTTATTGGTGAAACTTTGTAATCATTATCATATCACACTACAACAAGCATTGTCTTTGGAGGTTGCTAATATTTTTCAATTAACTCAACATAATAAAGATGGAAGTCAAAAATTAATTGGTCAAGAACTTTCTTCTGGATATGATCTATACATACAGCAACTCATCAATGAAAATAACTTCTTGAAGGAACAAAGTAAGCAGTTTTTGGATAAAATTGTTTTGAGTGCACACAATGATAGTGATTAACAATGAATAGTATTTTTGTCTTTGAGACTTCTCCATTCCAGTCGAAGTGACAAGTGTTTTTGTATGTCATGTCGACCGGAGTGGAGACATCTATAATATGGTTTAGAACTAATAATATAGTTTTTTAGACTTGGCTTTGCCGTACCGAAACTATCGGTATTCGTTTCTCCACTAAAAAGACGCTTTGGTCTTTACTGGGTCGAAGTGACAAAGAGTTTTAGTTTGCTAGATTCCTCCGCTACGGTCGGAATGACAAAGGTTTCGAAGTGATAAGTGTTTTTGTATGTCATGTCGAGTGACCACTTTTTTAAAAACAGCATAAGTTAAAATGACAATTGCATAATTAATTGCCCCTTTGGACTAGTACTAACCGAAGCGTAAGTAGGGGGATAAAGGGGGCGGAAATTTTTCTCCCGCAAATCTCGCTGATTTTCGCTGATTTATTCTGCGTACATCTGCGTAATCTGCGGGAATATTTTGTCTTTAAGACTTGGCTTTGCCGAACTTCGTTTCTCCTCCGAGACTTCGGAGGTCGAAGTG
This sequence comes from Flavobacteriales bacterium, assembly GCA_018401455.1. GTDB lineage: Bacteria > Bacteroidota > Bacteroidia > Flavobacteriales_D > Parvicellaceae > Parvicella. The sequence continues at coordinate 13,410 of JAGYKU010000047.1, read as the reverse complement.
ACAAGTGTTTTTTTACTTCTTTCCTTTACCCTTTGGTTTGCTTTCTTCGAATTTTTGCATTCTTTTTCTTACGCCTTTTCTTACGAAGTACATTGCCCATGCAATACCTGCCATTAGCCAGAATAAACGATTTTGGTAAAAACCATCTTGAATGGAATAAATCAATGTAGCGAGTGATGCTAAAATAGCCACCCCAAGCCAAAACAATTCTAAAAATCGATGCATTTTACTCATTTTCTTCTTCTTTTAGTGCTTCTTCTTCCATTTCGAAAACACCATTACTAATGTTATGAACTTTATATTTGGTAAAGTTAGTATTACTATTAAAACCAACACCAGAAATTGTTCCTTTTGGAGAAGTTACTACCACTTTTTCGTAGGTATAAACCGAATCTTTCTTAAAATCAATGTGCAATAAATCCGTGTCGAGTCTTTCCTCTTTGATGTTAACAAAAACCACCGAATCCTTAACTTTGATATATTCTTTTTTGGAATACAGCACACCATATTTTGAGGTAAGAATTGACTCTACATTTCCAAGGGTATCGTAGAACGTCACAACCATTCCAATGGGACATTCCATTTTCATTTCATTGTCTTCTTCTAGTTCGTATCTGTGAAGTAAAGGGGTTTCTAGTTTCATTTTGGATAAACCTTTGTCCGAAAAAAGCATCGTAACGTCTTGACTTGTTTCTTGAGGTCCTCCAGCATCATAAGTTACTTGACTTATTTGTTCTTTGGTATTGCCACAAGAGGTGCATAAACTGCAAAACAAAAACATTCCTATGGAAAATACCACAGGAATGTTTAGATATAATTGTTTTATGAAAACTGTCTTTTTTATTGTGCTCTAATTTTTACTTTCACGCCCCAGCAAGAAACGTCAACAGCGTCTCCTTTACTTATTCCATCCGTAAATAATTCTGATACAGTAGAAAGTTGGCTAACCAATCCGCTTTTCCAAGAAGAACTCACACAACTTCCTGCTTCGTCTGCTAAATCAAGTGCATAAGAGTACAAAGCAGTTCTAGATTTTTTATTAGAAGCACAATCTCCTACGCTTGCAGCTACTGCTCTTGCTTGCATGTATTTTCCATCACATCCACCTACTTGACCACCGTATTTGAAAGCAGCTTTATAATTCCCTTTTTTCAATTCGTACTCTCCGATTTTTTTCCAGATGTTTTTTCTTGCATCATCAGTACATTCTTCAAAAGCCATTGCTTCTTCATAGTATTGTTTTGCTTTTGAATATTCTCCCAATCCCCAAAAAGCATCTCCAAGGGCTTTTTTTGTAGTATAAGAAGATTCTTTCGAATCAATGAATACAGCCAATTCCATCATAATAGGATCTTCACAATTTAATTTACCTAATTTCTCAATTGTTTTCTTAGCAAAATCTAAATTGGTTTTGTCAGCCTCCCATTTTGGTTTGTAAATTTTCAGTAATTGTTCGCAATTTGCACAAGGAGCAATATAAGTTTCCATGGTTTGTTGCGCTGTTTTCCAGTTTTGAACTTCACCAGAATTTCCAGCGGCTTCATAACTTTTGATTTTTTCGTTGGAGATTAAATCTAATTTTTCGTAGATGTTCATCATTTTTTCGCAATCAATCAATTTTCCGCTCATCATAAAGTAAGTTGCTCTGAAATAATAGACTGCATCGTAAGATTGGATTTTTCCTTGAGGAATAGTTTCAAAAGCTTTTTCATAGAACTTAAACGCCTTGTTGTAACGAGCATTTTCATCAATCATGTTGTCGTGTGCTCTTTGCATTTGAATTTCGTAACAATCTCCGAAGTTTTTTACCCACATATCGTAGATGATATTTAGAGAATCCATGTAATTTTTGAATTCTGGACTTTTTTTGTCAGTAACTCCTTTTGCCAATTGTTTATAGATGTAAACTCCATTGTCATATAACAAAGGTTTGTATTGAGGGCAAATTTTTTGAGCAGCCCACCATTCTTTTGAAGCATCTTTAAAATTTTCTTGTTTTAAAAACTCTGTATAAAGAGAAATCCCCTGACGACATCCCGCTTCATCTCCATTGTAATTTGGTTCCGTTTGAGTGCTACACTCTTGTCCGTAACCTAATACTGTCCCCGCTAAAAGCGCTATTGCTGTAATAAACTTTTTCATTTTATATATTATTTAATCGTATAATCTTTTTCTAAACCATCTGTCAAATTTCATATTTGGAAGTAATGAAAATCCAATGTTGAAATTAAAATAATTATCTGCTATTAATCCGTTTTCTGTGGTGCCTATTTTTCCTAATTCGAATCCTAAACTCAAAGAACTGTATGAACCAGAACTGATAAGCGGAATGGATATACCAAAACTTATGCCATATTGCTTCAGGTGTGTATCAGAAATAAAGTAAGGTGTGTTTCCGTGATGAAAACCTAAACGATATGTACTAATTTTAAACACGTTCACATCTTTCAAGTTGGTGCTAGAAAATGCATCATACTCTATTCCGTAGGAAAAACGATGGCTTTGTCTCATTTCCGAAGGAGTGATAGAAGTAGAATCAAAATTTTCTGAATAATCTTGCCAATTTTGGAATTCATATTGGGCAGAAAATGTAAATTTTTCTTTGTAAATAACTGATGTTCCGAAACCAACTCCTGTTGGAATATTAAAACTTCCTTTGTTATCAACTATATCAATCAAAGTATCCTTTGGGTTTTCAAAAATTTGATCATCAGAAGATAAGTATGAATAGGCAAATATATCTTTATATCCAGTTACTGCTCTTCCTAAGTTGGCTGTAGCTCCTAATTGGTAACTAAAATTTTTGTTTATTTTTTCATAATAATGTAATCCTACATCAAATAGCAAACCTCTAACGATAGATTTATCAACTAGTTTTGTATTATAATAATTAGGGGCTTGAAAAACAACGGTTCTGTCTTTTTCCAAAGTTCCGAATAAAAAAGATGCGTTTGCTCCCACAGAAAATTTAACTGAATCCCCTTTATTAATGATTTGTCTTCCTAATCCAAAAAGCAATCTGTTTACACTTCCAAAACCTTTGTTATTGTAGGTTACAGAATCTCCATTAATTTCACCTTTGTTGGTGATATCATAACCAGTAGTTGAGTAAGGCATAAGTCCAAAAACAAGACCCGTATTTTTGGCAATAGGCATTAATAAAGAAAAATTTCTCAGCGCTACAGTAGTTCCATTAAAAGACGATTCTGAAGTTTCTAAATTGGATGTTTTACCCATAAATCCAGCATCGAAAATGGGAGAATATTTAGCTACAAATCCATAACTTGCTGGATTGGCAAAATTAATATGTTTATGCCCTGCTAAACTGATAGATGCACTTCCCATTCCTAGGTAAGAGGTACTCATTGGTTTCACTACTTCACCTAATCCATATCTGGTGTATGGAGATTGGTTGAGGCTCTGAGCATTAACCATTGTGAAGCCTAGAAGAAAGGCGAAAAATATAACAATTTTATTTTTGTGCATTATAATTCAATATTTCATTTAATCCCCTTAGGGTTAACCAACGGTCTGCAAAGATGCTATTTTTTTGTGATAAATTCATATTTTCTAACCACGTAATATCTCCACCCGTGAAAATTACCTTCAAATTTTCGTGCTGTGATTGATATTCAGCAATGGTTTGTACTATTTCATTTTTCATACCATTTGCGCATCCCGAAACAATAGATTCTTGCGTATTCCTACCTACAAAACTATCGATTTCTAGATTTTCTACAAACGGAAGATTTGCTGTAAAAGTATGTAGTGCTTTGAATCTCATTTTTAATCCTGGTGCTATTGCTCCACCAAGGTACTCATTTTTTTGATTGATAAAATCAAATTTTAGGCAAGTGCCTGCATCAATGATTAAAGTGTTGTGATGGGGAAAGGAAAGGTATCCGCCTACAGCATTTGCCAATCTATCATTTCCCAAAGTTTGAGGAGATTGGTATTTATTTTCAATTGGAATAGGTGTTTTAAAATTTAAAACTATTGGATTATCAAATAAAAGTTTAACAAAATTTGTGTCTTCTTGGCTGGCAACAGATGAAATAATTACCTCAGAAAAAGTTAGTTTTTCAATAACTTTTGGAATTTCTTTTATAGAATCGATAACCTCATTTTGGATGAGTTCACTTTGATTAAAAAGTGCCCATTTAATTTGTGTATTTCCTATGTCGATAACGAGATTCATAGGTTATCTAAAAATTTATTTCTCATAAATCTTTCGAAATAAGGATGAAGTTCTAGACCTGAAGAAGGAATTACAGTGGGTAAATCTAAATCACAGGGATCGATAAAACTTTCTAGCATAAATTTCATTTTATCTGTTGTAAATAATAATTTTCCAGTAAAAGGCACGGAATCATTATCGCTGCACGAAAGTTTGTAAAAAGTACTTATTTCGCCTATTGTATCTCTATTTACATCGGTAAGTTCGATGCTTGGCATATAAAATTTCGTTGCTACTTCATTTTTGCAATATTCATAGGAATCTGTAAATTTTCTTAAGAGTTGATACTTTTCATTATCATCTTCTCTAAAATGGTATAAGTACAAATATCTTTTGGTGATAACACCTGTGTCTGATTGGTATTTGTGATCTATATAAGATCTAGCGACTACATTATTTCCTTTTCTATCCAACCATTGGTAACCATCTATTATTTTTCCCCATAAATCTGGAAGCGTTTGATAAGCATTAAAACTTCTTAATTGCAATAATGCATTGATACTTGGTTCGTAAATAAACTTTTTTTGGTAAACGATCTCTTTTTTTTCTTTGATGGTAAAAAATAATTCATTTGGTAAATGAATTATTGCTGAATCTACTTCCAATGGTTCAAAATCGTGAGGAAAATGAACTGAATACCAACCTTGAAACTCTGTATTTACTTGATGTTGATAAAGAATTGTGTTATTAGCGTTATGCACCAATAAGGTGAAATTATTGTAATCTTCTTCTAAAAAATTATGAAATGAAAATTTGTAGTCGGGCTCCATCTTTACTTTCCATGATTTTGAATATTGCCCAAAAAAAGGGTTAGCAAAACAATTGAAAATAAAAAAAATACAAAATACAAAAAGACTGTTACATCTCTTAAACCAAATTGATTCTTTTGAATAACTCATCTTTGTATGAACCTCCGATAGGTACAATTTTTTTAATATCTTCCAAAATAATATTAGGTGATTCTATTTGTGCAATTTTATCAATTCTAATAATGTAAGATCTATGTACTCTCAAGAAAGCATCAGAAGGCATTTTGTCTTCAATGTCTTTCATAGTACTGTGAATCGTATATCTTGCAGAAGCAGCATTAATAACTACATAATCCTTAAGTGCTTCGATAAAATAAATATCTTTTGTATTGAGTTTTATCAATCTTGACTTGCTTTTTACGAAGATAAAATCTTTATTGTCTTTGTTTTCGACAACGCTGTATAGCATATCTCTTTCTTTAAGAATTTCTAGTTCTTTACCGTGTTTGTAAAGTGCCATTTCAATAGAAGTATGCAAATCAATTTCTTTGAATGGTTTGATGATATAAGCATACGGTTCAGTTACTTTTGCTTTAGCTAGCGTACTCTCGTCAGCATAAGCAGTAAGGAAAATAATTGGAATTTGTAGTTTTTCTTTTATTTCAGCAGAAGCTTCAATTCCTGTGATATCTCCTTTAAGCATGATATCCATAAGAATGATGTCAGGTTTTAATTCAGTAGCCAATTCAATAGCTTTTTCTCCAGTAGCAGCTGCTCCAATGACATTATAACCTAATTTTTTAAGACTATATTGAATGTCTTTAGAAACTATACTTTCGTCTTCAACAACAAGAACGTTAACTTTACTCATAATTTATTTTTAGTTAGGTGTAGATTTGGTACAAAATTAATTGACTTTTTCAAAAGTAATCAAATATTTCGTTCCTTTTTCATTTTTTACTGATAATGTTCCGTCTATTTGTTCAATTAAAGTATGAACCAATTGTAAACCAAGGGAATCTGATTCTTCAATTTTAAAACCTTTAGGGAGCCCCCACTCCATTATCTTCAATTTTGATGGATTATATTATTATCATTTTGATAGAATTTCTATATTCAATTCTGGTTTTTCGACATTTTTGTAAGCATATTTCATTGCATTAGTAAGCAATTCATTTATAATTAATCCTGCTGGTATTGCTTGGTCTAGATTTAGATTAACCGCTCCTAAATCTGTATTCAATTGCACAGCATTGGTTGATAAGTCAAAAGAGTGGAGGATATTGTTTACAAGATTATTGATATAATCCGAAAAATTGACTGAAAAATCTTTATCGGTACAAACTTTCGTGAATAAAAGACATTGATTTCACTCTATTTTTGACTTTCTCTTAGAATATTCAATGTATTTAAGTCTTTAACATAAGAAGATTGAAGGTTTAGAATACTTGAAATTACCTGTAAGTTATTTTTGACTCTGTGGTGCACTTCTTTGAGTAAAACTTCTTTTTCTTTGATGGATTTGGTAAGATTTTGTTCGGCCTCTTTTTGGTTAGTAATGTCTCTAATAATATCTCTACTTCCAATAAAATTGGTACCTTCATAAATAGCAGAACTCGATAAATTTACAATTCTTATGTTTCCTTTTTTTGTTTTAATTTTGAATTCTACATTAACGATGCTCCCTTTATTTTCTCCATTTTATTTACAAGAAAAAGAATTTTTAGAACATAATTTTTATCATCTTGATGCACAAAATCAATTAAATTATATCGTTGTAAATCATCAATTTCTAGTAATTTAGTAGCTGCATTATTAAGTTCTTTGATATAATTGTCTTTATCAACAACAATAACTGCATCACTCAAATTGATAAATAAATCTCTATATTTCTTTTCACTTTCGATAAGTTCTTCTTCTGCTTTTTTTAGATCCGTAATGTCTCTAGAAATTCCCATAAAACCTATCTTGTTGCCTTTGTTGTTATTTAAAGCTGCACAAGATAAAAAAGAGGTAAACACTGATCCATCTTTTCTTTTGTTTAAAATTTCACCAATATAAAAACCTTCTGTTTTGAGATGAGATTCAATTTCATTAAACTCTCTGATGTCAGCGTATAATTCTACGCTTTTTTTACCTAATAATTCTTCCATCTCATATCCAAAAGTATAACATGCCGATGGACTGATTTCTGTAATATTATTATTTAAATCGGTAGAAATAATAGTATCTATGGAACTATTGAATACACTTTTACTAATTTCTTGAGATGCCTCTAATTTTCTTCTTGTTTCTTTATGTTTTTCAATTTCTTTTTCAAGCAAAACATTGGCTTCACTGGCTAAATTAGCTCTTAATTGTTCTTTAGCAAGATTTTCTTGAACTTGATAATCAGAAAAAATGGTAACGATAACCTGTTTATCGTAATATTTTTCAGAAAATGATTCTAAAGTATATTTATGCCAAATATCATTTTTATTGATTCCTGAAATAATAATTATATTTCCTTTTTTAGGATTATTTATTTGTTTTAAAATTTTATCGTGATCTTCTTTGTGAAATAACTCTAAAAATTTTGTACCATAAACATCTTTTTTTTCTTGATTTATGTATTCTAAAAAGGTATTATTACAACTATAAATAACGCCATTTATATGAGTTATAACGCCATTTGGAAGACTATTATAAATTGCTTTGTATGTTTCTTTGGTTTGTTCTAATTCTATTTTATTTTTTTCTTCATAAGTATTGTCAATAATATCAACTATGAAGTAATTTTTATCATTAAATAAAAAGTGTTAATTTTTATTTTAGCATAGAATTCTTTATCTTTAAATGTTTGAATTTTTGATTCAAAAGAAATATTTTTATTATTTAATGCATCCTTAGAAAGATTTAAAATATCTGCTTCTTTATATTTTTCTGAGCCACATTTACAAATTTTAAGATAACTCTTATTTAAAACTTCATTTACATTTTCGAAATCATACAAATTTAAAGCACTTTGATTGGCATTTAAAATATTCATCATGGGATAATCCACCAAAAAATGTGCAGTATCTTTTGTACTGAAAAATGTTTCAAAATATGTATGAATAGAATTTTCCAATTATTTTATTTTGATGCCATTAATTTTAAATTCTTCACCTCTTTTGTATTCAATTTGCATGTCTAATATACCTTCATCTGTAAATTTTTTCCACTCTCCTTCTTTCATTCCATTATCATATTTACCTTCCCATTTCAATCTGCCATTAGGATAATAATATTTATGTTTTCCAATCGGTAAACCATTGAAATATTCACCTTCGAAAGCTAAAGTCTCGTCTTTGTATTTATAAGTCCATTTTCCGTGTCTTACATCATCTCTAAATTCTCCTTCTTCAGAATGGTCATTGACATTATAATACCATTTTCCATCTTGTATTCCATCTATAAACTCTCCGCGAGTGAGAACGTTTCCTAAAGTATCATATTCTACAACTTCTCCATCTTCTTTACCTTTTCTGAAATATTCTTCTCTTTGAACTTGTTTATTATCATACCACCATTTCCATTTTCCATTTGGTACGCCCCGAATATAAGCACCTTTTTGTTCTACTACACCATTTTTGTAGTAAAAAAACCATTCTTGATCTCTTAAACCATCCACATAATTCCCTGTTGCTTTGATTTCTTGAGTTTCAAAATAATAATTCCAAACGCCTGTTTTTGCTCCTGTAGAATCCAATAGACCTTCTGCAATTTTCAAATCATTTTTATAAACAAAAGAATTCATCAATGTTCCCGTACTGTCATATTCTCTAAAGATACCTTGTTTTTTACCATCTTTATAACCTCCTACGAGCATACTTCCATCTGGACGTATTTTTCTTTCCAATTCGAAAAATGCCACATCTTCACTATCTTCGTTTAGTATTCCAAATTCAAATTTTTCAAGTGTTTTTAAACCGCCTTTAGCATCATATTCTTTTACAATTCCATTTAAATCTCCATGACTGTATTTACCTTCCCATTTTACGGTTCCATCTTCATAAAATTCTTTCCAAACACCATCTTTTTCACCATTTTTATCGAATCTATTTATTTTTTCTTCATTTCTGAGAAAGCCTTTGGTATATTCACGAATCGCAATAACAGTTCCGGTAGTGTCATATTCATAACTAATTCCTTCTAGATAATCATCTATGTACTTTTCTTTGATATGTAATGCTCCATTCGAATAATAATAAAAAGCATCACCAGATTTAAGATTATTAATGTAATTTACACTTTCTCTCACGACTCCATTTGTGTCAAATATTTCTGAAACGCCATGTTTTAAGCCTTCTTTGTAGTTGATAATATTAATTAACTTTTCATTGCTGTTATAAAATTTCCAGGTGCTGTCGAGTTGAAAATTCTTTCTATTTCCCTCCGTTTTAATTGTTCCTGTTTCGAAATAAGTTTTCCAGTAATCGTTCGGTTTTCCATCTTTAAGATTTCCTTCGCTACTTTTAATTCCGTTTTGATAATAGAATACATTAAATCCATTTGGATTAATTTCTTTGTCTTGAGAATAACTTAAAAAAGAGTAATGAACAATTATTAATAATAAAAAGAAATTTTTTTGATTTAAATAAAAGAATCTCTTACTACTATTAGCATGTTGATATGGTTGATATATTTTTATCAATTTATAGTATTTAATAATTAATTAATAGTTAGTAACATTTAATTAACAATTGTAAAACGTTTAACTCATTGATTGTAAAAATACTGTTTATATAGTTAACAAGATTACAAAATTGTCAATTTTTCATTTTGTTTAATATCTTTTTTCAATTTTTCGTTTAAATATTGTCAATAAAGTATTCAAAAGTATGTGTCAAACTTCATGCTAACTTTCTTGTTTTATTCATTTACAATTTTGATTGGAATTATTATGATATAAACCTATATTTTTTTATCATTTTAATTAAACAATTATTAACATAGTTATCACTATTCAATGTTAATATTATTTCTTTGTAAAAAATTAAAATAATTACTTAAAATATGAATATAGCAATTGGCTCCGATCATGCTGGTTTTGAATTAAAATCAAAGATAATTGAAGAATTAAAAAAAATGGGTAATATAATTGAAGATTTTGGATGTTTTTCATCTGAAAGTGTAGATTATCCAGATTTTGCGCATGCAGTCTGTACTTCTATTACTTCAAAACAAAATGAAATGGGTGTTTTGATTTGTGGAAGTGGCAATGGAATCAGTATGGCAGCAAACAAACATCAAGGAATAAGAGCGGCTTTGTCTTGGACAACAGAGATTGCAGAACTTGCAAGATTACACAATGACGCTAATATAGTATCTTTGCCAGCAAGATTTATTGATGAGGCTACTGCAAAAGAAATTGTTAAAATATTTTTTAATACCTCTTTTGAAGGCGGAAGACATCAAACTAGGGTTGATAAAATTGCTTGTAAATAGTTTATGGTTTGAGGTTCGTTGTTTGAAGTTTGGAGTTCGTTGTTTGGAGTTCGTTGTTTGGAGTTCGTAGTTTGGAGTTCGTAGTTTGGAGTTCGTAGTTTGGAGTTTGTTGTTTGAGGTTTGTTATTCCGACTGGAATATAGCGATTGCGTAAGTATGCATCGAAATTTCGGAGGGAGATATTTAATATGTTGAAAGTTAAAAGTTAAAAGTCAAGACGAGGCACTGCCTGTCTTGATGAAGCCACAAACGGCTTCATTAAAAGTTGAAAATTGAATGATTAGAAGAAATAAAATTATAGTTTTTATTAGTGTAGGATTTTTGTTTTTGGGTTCATGTGCTTTGTTGAATCAAAAAAATAAGATTGAAATAGAAACTTTATCAGATGATACTGCTGTTAAGTATGCAGAGACTATTACAGTAGAGGATTTGACAAGACACCTTACAGAAATTGCTTCTGATGCTTATGAAGGAAGAGAAACTGCTATGCCTGGACAAAAGAAAGCGGCTCAGTATATAGAGAATCATTTTAAGAACATTGGACTTCAACCAGGAATGGGAAAAGATGGGTTTCAACAAAGTTTTCCTGTGGATTTGAAAGATCCAAAAAAAGTTGAATTATATATCAATGGAAATAGATTAAATTTTTTGGAAGATTTTTTCTATTTAGGAAATGTGAATGATACTATTTTTCAGGATAAAGAAATTGTTTTTCTCGGATATGGTATAGATCAAGAAGGCTTTTCGGATTATAAGAATGTAAATGTAAAAGGTAAAATTGTTTTAGTATTTGAAGGAATTCCCGAAGATTCTAAAATAGATGTGTCATGGGCAAATTGGAGAAATAAATTAGAAGCCGCAAACAAAAATGGAGCAGTAGCTATGTTTACATTACAAGATAATTTTGAAGAACGCGTAGAACAGGTTAGGATGTTTATTGAAAATCCAAGAATGCAATTGCATGATAAAGGAAATCAACAATTTAAGAAATCTTTACCTAATATATATATTTCTAAAGATTCATTTAGTAAATATGCAAACTTTGATAATAAAAAAGGTAAGATATTAAATGAAAAATCAACTATTAAAATACAAATTTCTCAAGTATTGTACTCAGAAAATGTATTAGGTTTTCTTGAAGGAACAGATTTGAAGGACGAAATAGTTGTAATTTCTGCACATTATGACCACATTGGATATGACAATGGAGAAATATGCAATGGTGCAGATGATGATGGAAGTGGAACCGTTGCTTTGATGGAGATAGCAGAAGCATTTATGAAAGCCAAAAACGAAGGAAAAGGACCAAGAAGAAGTATTTTGTTTTTATCAGTATCTGGAGAAGAAAAAGGATTATTAGGTTCGGATTATTACACTCAAAATCCTGTTTATCCATTGGAAAATACAGTTACCAATTTGAATATAGATATGATTGGTAGAAAAGATAGTTTGCATGATAATGATAATTATGTATATTTGATTGGTGCGGATAGAATAAGTAAAGATTTGCATGATATTTCGGAAAAAGTAAATGAAAAGTTGATACAAATGGAATTGGATTATACCTATAATAAAGAGAGCGACCCAAATCATTTTTACTATAGATCAGACCATTATAATTTTGCAAAAAATGGGATTCCAGTAATTTTTTACTTCAGTGGTGTTCATGAAGATTATCATAAACCCACAGATGATGTAGTGAAAATTTTGTTTCCAAAATTAGCAAAGACTACAAAATTGATATTTTACACTGCCTGGGAGATTGCGAACAGAAAAGAAAGATTGAGAAAAAATGCATAATACAACAGAAGAATATGTTGTCTTGGTAGATCAGCAAGATAATGAAATAGGATTGATGGAAAAAATGGAGGCGCATGAAAAAGGCTTGTTACATCGTGCTTTTTCAGTTTTTGTATTCAATTCCAAAAAAGAGTTTTTATTACAACGCAGAGCATTGAGTAAATACCATTCAGGGGGTTTATGGACAAATACATGTTGCAGTCATCCCAGAAGTGGAGAAACAACCTTAGAAGCGGCTAAAAGAAGACTACAAGAGGAAATGGGATTTGTATGTGAAATAGAAGAGCAGTTTAGTTTTATTTACAAAAAAGAATTAGACAATAATCTTACAGAGCACGAACTCGATCATGTATTTTTTGGACAATATGAAGGAATAATAGACTTTAATCAGGAGGAAGTAATGGATTACAAATACGTAAAACTAGATGATTTACTTCTGGATATGGAAAAAAATCCTGACGATTATACCGTATGGTTTAAAATCTGTTTTGATGAGGTGTTGAAGAGGATTTAGTTCGGTGTTTGTTGTTCAGTGTTCGTAGTTTGAAGTTTGAAATAGGAGTATTATTTTTCAAGTTCCATTTTCAAATTTTTCAAATGTATAATTACTTCACTTTACAACTTATCATAAGAAAGGCTGATTTAAAACATTTAAATCAGCCTTTTCTATTGGAAAACTAATGTATATTATTTATTTATAGAAATAGTATAACCATCAGAGAAGTTGGATTGTTCAATAATTTGACTACCAACTTTCCAAGTAGTTCCAGCATCTTCATAATCACCATCGCTTTCTCCGGAAGTTTCTAAGTATTCAGAAATCGAAGCAGTGATGTCTTCTTTATCGATATCTAACAAAGATAAAGCGCTTTCTGTATCGTAGAAATAATCTAATGTAATACTAGTTACAACGTCTCCTGTGTATGTCACATAACCAGAAACTCTCAAGCCATCATATTCTTTGTCGAAGTTTTCACTACCAATTAATTGTATCATTTCTACTTTAGTTGTTTTTCCTAAAACAATATTTCCATTTTTAATATTGGTAATGAATAAATCTGTTAGGTCTTTTTTCAAACCATAGAAATCACCTACTCCATCTGCTTCGGATGTATAATCTATATCATCAGTATTTTCAGATTCTGTATTACTTTC
>JAGYKU010000046.1 GCA_018401455.1 Flavobacteriales bacterium | reverse complement strand
TAATTTAGCTTAAAATTAAACACTTTATGAAATACATTTTACTTATCCCGATAATTTTAAGTTTCCCTTTTTGCTTTTCACAAAATTTTGTAGATACTGTTTACACCATAAACACGATTTCCAATGTCGAATATGGACAGGCAACTAATTTTGCAGGTGAACAAGTAAGTTTACACATGGACATTTCCTATCCTACCAACGATGTGGTTCCGAGTTGTGGAAGACCTTTGGCAATTATCATTCACGGAGGCGCTTGGATTGCGGGCAGCAAAAATGAAGGTTATATTCCAGGAATGAGGGCTGATTTTGCTAAAAGAGGATATGTAGCGGTAGCCATAAACTACAGATTGGGCGTTTTTCAAACAGAAATTGCTAAAAACTGTAATGTTGCTGGTTGGAATTGTATGAATTTAGCAGATTCTGCCGAATGGTCTAGAGCTTTGTACAGAGGAATTCAAGATGCAAAAGGAGCGCTTCGTTTTATGATCAATAACCAAACTACTTATCAAATTGATGCTTCAAATGTATTTGTTATGGGAGAAAGTGCAGGTGCTTTTATTGCGCTAGGAGTTGGTTATATGGATGATGCATCAGAAAAACCTATTGATTGCGGAGCGATTGACCCCGTTCTCGCACCTCATCAAAATTATTATGCGCCTTGTATTCAAGGTACTGCTTTCGATATTCCAATTCAAAATATGGATTTATCAAGACCAGATTTAGGGTCTATTGAAGGTGCTTTGAATCCAACATCACAACCTTATATTATCAAAGGTGTTGGTTCCATCTACGGAGCAATTTATAAAGATTTATTTAGTACAAAAACGTACTCAACTACACCAAAATTGTATATGTTTCACCAACCCAATGATTTGATTGTTCCTATTGGCTATAACAGACTTCTCAACGGGTTTAATGCTTGTGCTATGAATACTGGATGTGTGAATATTCAAAATAGAAAGTTTTCTTATGGAAGTGGAGGAATCAACAATATGATAGATACTTTGAACATTCCAGCAAACCACAAACCTGAGGTAAAATATGAACCCACAACTAATAACGCTGATTGTATTCAACAAGTGTTAAACCCAAGTGTTGGAGGACATCAATTGGATAGTTACTGGAATAGAACCACAAGCATGGCTGATTTTTTTGCCGAAAGTATCGGAACGAATGATTGCGCAACACTTTCAACTTTAAATGAAGATTTGGACTTCACAAATGTGTTTCCCAACCCAGTTTCTGACATTTTGAACATTCGTTTGAGCACCAATTCAGAAATCACACTGTATGATATGCAAGGTAAAATCATCAAACAGATTTACACTTCAAAATCCCTTGAAAACATCGATGTTAGAGAATTGAAAAATGGAATCTATTTATTAAAAGTCACTTCAAATAACCAAAATAAAGTGTGTAAAGTGGTGAAGAATTAGACTCCGAACCTAAAGCTAGAACACTAGTCTTTTCATCTTGAATCTTATAGTCTTGAATCTTAATAACCTTCCCTTAAGAACTGCAACTCAACATCGAACAACCCACTTTGTTCTTTGCCCAATCAGGTCTTTTGGTAAACCACTTTTCCATTTCTGGTTGTTCATCATAAGGTTTTTGAGCATTTGATATAACTCTTCAATTAATGCATAATCTCCTTTGTCGGCAAGCTTCTATTGCTAGTTGAGCCATATAATTTCTCAACACATATTTAGGATTTGTTTGATTCATTACTTTTTTCCTTTCTTCCGAAGTTGTATTTTCTCTTGCCAGTCGATTTTCATAGTCTTGAAGCCAAGTTACCCAGCGGTTTTTCAATTCGTCAAACTGTTTTTCTTCTTGATAACTGCATTCGAAAACTATAGGCAGAAAAGAGGTTGCATCTTCAAAACCACTCAGTTTTCTGTAAAATAATGTCATGTCTATTTCACTAAATTGTAGCAATTCTTCCAAACTTACAATCAATTCTTGATCTTGATTTTTGGGTTCCAAAAAACCTACTTTTTGACGCATCATGTTGAGGTAATTTTTCTCAAAAGATGTTTTGTATTCAGAAAGAATATTTCTCAAACCCTCCACATCTTCAATTAATGGAAAAAGTGCATTTGCCAATTGTGTAAGATTCCACAGTGCTACTGAAGGTTGGTGGTCGTATCTGTATCTTCTATTCGCTGCATCGGTTGTATTAGGCGTCCAATCTGGATCAAAATTATCCAACCAGCCATAAGGACCATAATCTATCGTTAAGCCCATAATAGACATATTATCTGTGTTCATTACACCATGCACAAAACCTACTCTTTGCCAATGCAAAATCATTTCTTGAGTTTGGGAAACTACTTTTTCAAAAAATGCCAAATACGTTTTTTTGTCATTTGCTTCTGAATGGAGTTCTGGAAAAAAGTATTTTATCGTGTAGTCAGCCAATTTTTTTAAATTGTCCTTATCTCTTCTTGAAGCAAAAATTTCGAAATTCCCAAAACGAATAAAACTTGGTGCCACTCTACAAACAATCGCTCCTTTTTCCAACGCTGGATTTCCATCGTAGAGCATATCTCTCATCACTTCATTGCCTGACAAAACCAACGACAATGCTCTCGTTGTTGGTACGCCAAGATGGTGCATCGCTTCACTGCACAAATATTCTCTTATAGACGATCTCAAAACCGCCAATCCATCAGCACTTCTGGAATAAGGTGTTTCGCCTGAACCTTTCAATTGCAAAGCCCATCTTTTGTCGTTGACCACTACTTCTGCAATGTTGATAGCTCTTCCGTCTCCTAGTTGTCCTGCCCAATTTCCAAATTGATGTCCACCGTAGCACATCGCAAAAGGTTTACAGCCCTCCACAGCAATTCTTCCAGAAAAAATGTCTAAAAATTTGTTGCTTTTTGTTTCATTTTCGGGAATGTCTAATTCCGCTAACATTTCTTCCGAAACATGAATTAAACTTGGGTTTTCGGGCTTAAAAGTATTCACGAAAGAATAACAAGCCTCAAAAACTTGCCTTCTCTCAGAACCTTCCTTTGGGTCTGCTGGTAAGTTTTCTATAAATGAATTATGTATGGTTGTTTTTTTAAAAATTGTCATTTTATTGAAATTAGATATAAAAATCTAAAGTTAACGAAAAACACTATGACAACCTTTAAAATCTATAAGCTATTTCAATTTATCCTTACCAAATTTCCTCTGCCAATTGGTTAAAATCAACACCATTGAAGTTTCCGCTACTCATCATCAGCAAATTTGTTTGATGCCAGTTTTCTTTTTTTAATGTCTTAATCAACAAATCAGATTCTTGAAAAACCACAACATTGTCTGAAGCAAATGCTTTTTTGATTTCTTCTGGAGCAATTGGGTTTAGCTTTTTGTGCGCAATGGTTTCGGGACTATAATAAATGTAAGCAATATCTGCATTTTCCATTGCATTTTCATATTGCTCCAAAAATGTTTTGTTCAAACTACTAAAAGTATGTAGTTCCATACAAGCAATTAATCTCCTTTCGGGAAATTGTTCTTTTAATGCCTGCGTAGTTGCCTTGAGTTTGGATGGTGAATGTGCAAAATCTTTGTACATCACGCTTGATGCAGTTCTTTTTACGAGTTCTAGCCTTTTGGAAGCGCCTTTAAAACTCATAATGGCTTCGTAGAAGTCTTCTTTGGTCAAGCCTAATTCCATACAAATGTGTAATGCTCCCGAAAGATTTTGTAAATTGTGATTGCCAAAAATTTCTAAGGCATATTCTTTATGTCCGTCTAATATAAAAGTAACGCCATCAATGATTTTGTGAGGATGTGTCTCGTAAGGAATTTGTTGTACATCTTTCCTAGCCTTTTTAGAAACTTGAGCCACATTTTTGTCATTTTCGCAATAAATAATCGTTCCATTGGGTTCAATTTTATCCACGAATATCTGAAACTGTTCCACATAATTTTCAAAAGTAGGAAATACGTTGATATGATCCCAAGCGATACCACTTATCAAAGCAATATTGGGTCTGTAAAGATGAAATTTTGGTCTTCTATCGATGGGCGAAGATAAATACTCGTCACCTTCCAGCACTGCAATTTTAGAAGATTTAGTTAATTTCACCATACACTCAAAACCTTCCAATTGAGCGCCCACCATATAATCGTGTTCTATTTTATTGAGATTGAGCACGTGCAAAATCATAGATGTAATGGAAGTTTTTCCGTGACTTCCGCCAATTACAACTCTAATTTTGTCTTTTGTTTGCTCATAAATATACTCAGGATAAGAAAAAATTTGAAGCCCTAATGCTTGCGCTTTAAGTAACTCTGGATTATCAGCCCTAGCGTGCATTCCCAAAATAATTGCATCCAAATCAGAAGTGATACGAGCCTCGTCCCAACCGATAGATCGTGGCAATAAACCATATTTTTCTAACCGTCCTTTTGATGGCTCAAAGATTTCATCGTCAGAACCTGTTACTTCTTCTCCTTTTAAGTGTAGTGCAATGGCTAGGTTGTGCATAGCACTTCCTCCAATAGCAATAAAATGAACCTTCATGTCAAAAATTATTGATGTAATACGAAATTAGAACATTCCCACGCACCAAATTGACATCAAACCAAATAATTATAAACTATTTGTTGTTTGAGGTGGGTTTTCTTGAAAATACAACCCATTGTTATTCCAAACTTTTAAAGTTTTAGAATAATATTTCTAATTGAAGTAAAACGGTCTCATTTTCAGCAATAGTGACTGGAGTTGCGGAAGTGCGTTCTCACTAAGGGACGAAGTGAGAAAAGAGCATGAAGCAACGGGAATGTCACGATACGCAGTAATTGCCTTAAATGAGACTTGACTTTTTTGTTTCGTTTTTGTGTCAAGACAAAAATGAAAAAATGAAATTGAAAACCTAGATTATTATCTCTTAATAGCAAACATAATATTAAGACCACATACTTTTATGAAATAAAAACTAATAATAAACTTTGTGTAATTATGTATTAGGATTAAAAAATACAAACTAAAACTCCGCATTTTTCGGTGTTCTAGGAAAAGGAATCACATCTCTAATGTTGGTCATGCCTGTTACAAACATAATCAATCTTTCAAAACCTAATCCAAATCCTGCGTGAGGAACAGTTCCAAATTTTCGTGTTTCCAAATACCACCAAACATGTTCTTCGGGAATGTCAAAATCTTTGCATTTTTTCAGCAACTCTTCATAACGTTCCTCTCTTTGTGAACCTCCAATAATTTCTCCAATCCCAGGAAACAATACATCCATTGCTGCTACTGTTTTGCCATCATCATTGTTGCGCATGTAAAACGCTTTGATTTCTTTTGGATAATTATAAATAATTACTGGTTTTTTGAAATGCTTTTCTACCAAAAATCTTTCATGCTCTGATGCCAAATCTACTCCCCACTCTACTGGGAATTTAAATTGGTTTTTCTTGAAAGGCTTAGAATTTTGTAAAACCTGAATAGCTTCGGTGTAGGTAATTCTTTCAAAATCATTGTCCACTACAAAGTTCAAACGATCCATAAGTGGCATTTCGTTTCTTTCTGCAGTAGGTTTTTTGGAGTCCAATTCCACTTCTCTATTATGTAAAAATTCCAAATCTTCTTTGCAGTTATCCAACGCATATTTGATAACATATTGCATAAAATCTTCTCCCAATTTCATATCGTCTGTTAAATCGGCAAAAGCAACTTCTGGTTCAATCATCCAAAATTCCGCTAAGTGACGAGAAGTATTCGAGTTTTCTGCTCTAAAAGTTGGTCCAAAAGTATAAACTTGTCCCAATGCCAAAGCACCTAACTCTGCTTCTAACTGACCCGAAACCGTTAGGTTGGTTTCTTTTCCGAAGAAATCTTCTTTGTAATCAATGTTTCCCGATTCATCTTTTGGCACATTGTCCAAAGGAAGTGTGGTTACTTTGAACATTTCTCCTGCTCCTTCTGCATCACTTCCTGTGATAATAGGTGTGTGAAGATAGAAAAAGCCGTTGTCGTTGAAATATTTATGAATGGCAAATGCCATTGCGTGTCTGATTCTAAAAACGGCACTAAAAGTTTGGGTTCTAAAACGCAAATGTGCTTGTTCTCTAAGAAATTCCAAACTATGTCTTTTGGGTTGTAATATTGTTTTGGCAACTTCATCAGGATTCGCTGTACCGAGAATCTCGACAGATGTTGCTGCTACCTCAACCGATTGACCAGCACCTTGAGAAGCGACTAAATCTCCAGTTACAGAAATTGCTGACCCTACTGTAATTTGATCTATAATAGATTTGTCAAAATTTTCGAAATCAACAACAACTTGCAAATTTGCCAAACTAGACCCATCATTTAGCGCTACAAATCTATTGCTTCTGTAAGCTCTTACCCATCCTTTTACTGTGATTGCTCCTCCTGGAGTCAACTGTAAAGCATCTTTAATTTTAGTTCGTGTCATTGATTCTATTTATTTCAATGCAAAAAAACAAACTTTTTAAGAAATAACGACCACTTCTTGTGAAATTAATTTGGGATTTTTATGATAATTACAAAGTTGGATAAAAAGCATCTTCGATATGTTCGATATTCATCACTTTATTGTTTTGAATAATTACAGCAATAACATCAAATCGAGCTTCTTCGTTTCGGTCATTTTTGATGATAAATTCATGTGCCGCATTGATGATGAGTTTTTGTTGTCGAGGAGTTACAAACTCTTCAGGATTTCCGAAATCATTAGTCGCTCTTGTTTTAACTTCCACAAACACCAGAAAATCTTTGTGCAATGCAATGATATCTATTTCGGCTTTTAAAAATCGCCAATTGGTCGCTAAAATTTTATAATCGTTTTCTAGCAAATAAGCTGCGGCCTTTTTTTCACCTAAATCTCCTGTCTCTTTTTTGTTTGTCGTCATATTTTCACTTTTGGAATAGAAATTGTAAAAGTTGATAAAACATTTTATAAATATATAATAAATATTATTAATTTAGTCGAATTATTAAAATTTGTATTTAATTTGCAAATAGAAATTCCATTTTTAAAACAAAAAAGATTATGAAACTTAACATCAAAAAACTTATTTTTTCTACTGCAGCTGCAGTTTTATTTGTATCTTCTTCCATTGCTCAATTTGGAGGGACAATAGAATTTACTAAAAAAGTTGGTAAAATGGAAGTGAATTACCAATATCATGTGTCTGGAGATAACATTAGAG
The DNA here is from genome assembly GCA_018401455.1 of Flavobacteriales bacterium. Lineage (GTDB taxonomy): Bacteria > Bacteroidota > Bacteroidia > Flavobacteriales_D > Parvicellaceae > Parvicella. The sequence goes on along the minus strand of JAGYKU010000046.1, from coordinate 18,583 downwards.
TTGAAGAAGTAAATGATGGAAACATTGACGGTATTCAAATTATGGATTTAGGAAAAGGAACCATCTATGCTTTAAGCCCTGATAGAAAAATGTATATGGAAGTACAAAACAAAAGACCCGCAGCTGTATTAACTGTAGATATTGATAAAACAGGAAAAACAAAAACCATAAACGGTGTAAAATGTACAGAAATCATAGTTACAAACAAAGAAAAAGATAGAAAAATAGTTTATTGGATTGCTACTGGAGATTATAACTTTTTCGCTCCAATGCTTAAGACTTTAAACAGAAAAGAAAACCAATCTATGTTCTTTTTACAAATTCCAGGAATGGAGAAAAGTTTTCCAATGCACAGTATCGAATACACATTATCAACTGGAGATGTAGTTTCTGAATTGGTAACAAACAAAGTAACTAAAGGAAAAGTAGATGCATCGAAATTTGCTATTCCTTCTGGATATGATAAGTTTGAAAAATAAGATTTATAATTCAAAATATTTGAAAAGCCATACTATTTAGTGTGGCTTTTTTTTTATATTAATTGTACGTTAACTAAGTATTTTGTATTTTTACTAAAATTAATCTATTTAAAAATGAATAAACTATTACTTTTAATCTTCTCTATTATTTTTGGAAATTTGTTGCTAGCGCAATCAACTGTTTCTGGGTCTTTCACTTATGGAGGTCAAACAAGAACGTATCAATTGTATGTACCTGCTATTTACAACAGCAACAACGCTGTACCTTTGGTACTTAATCTTCATGGATATGGAAGTAACAACACCCAGCAAATGGCTTATGGAGATTTTAAACCCATTGCAGATACTGCCAATTTTTTAATTTTAGCACCACAAGGTTCTTTAGATCAGTTTTCAACAGCTCACTGGAATGCCAATTGGGCAACAGGAGTGGATGATATAGGTTTTTTGAGTGCGCTGATTGATACTGTATCTGCTAATTACAGTATCAATCAAAATAGAATTTATTCTACAGGAATGAGTAATGGAGGCTTTATGAGTTTTACATTGGCAGGTCAGTTGAGTAATAAAATTACGGCTGTGGCTTCTGTTACTGGGACTATGTCAATTCTTCAAATTCCAGCCAACACAGTGACTATTCCAATGCCTATTATGCAAATTCACGGTACAGCAGATGCTACAGTAGATTATAACGGTGACGCCAATTTTTTGAGTGTGGATGATGTTTTAAATTATTGGATAGGACACAACAATTGCAATATAACACCAGTCATCACTCAAGTACCAGACATCAACACAGCAGATGGTTGCACAGCCGAAAGATACGATTATATCAATGGAGACAATGGTGCAGAAGTGGTGCATTACAAAATCACACCTGGGGCTCATACTTGGCCGGGAGCACCATTTTCGATAGGTGTGACCAATCAAGATTTTGATGCAAGTGTTGAAATTTGGAAGTTTTTTAGCAAATACGAAAAACAAACATTGCTTTCAGCAGTACAAAAAGAAGTTGAACATCCTACTTATAAACTCATTGGAGAAAATCCATCGGAAGGTGTTTTTATAATTAATTCAAACCATTCTAAAAATTTCGATGTAACTGTTTATGACATTACAGGAAAAGTTGTAGTTTCTAAAAGCAGTCAAAAAAATCAAACCTTGATTGATTTAACTTCTCAAAAAAGCGGCATTTACTTTTGCACTTTTATTGGAGAAAATCATAAAGTTACATTGAAGCTGGTGAGGTTGTAGGAAGTATTCTATTGACACTTTACTCTTCTCCTCAATTTTCTAAAAACGGATAAAACATCACCTCATAGCAGGATGGTATTATCTGGCGTTCGCTAGACGCGAACACCGATAAAATAGATATAAGTAGAATAATGCATTCGTCAACTGACGAACGGATGGTATTATCTGGCGTTCGCTAGACGCGAACACCGATAAAATAGATGTAGGTAGAATAATGTATCCGTCAGGAGACGGATCTGTATTATCTGGCGTTCGCTAGACGCGAACACCGATAATACAGACATCATCGACCTGTTCTTCGGATTGCATCCAGTTCATAAATTCTGCATGGATTTTTTCTTTTTGTTCCTCCATTGGAAGTTCGGAAATTTCTGTGAGGAAGGTTTTTAGTTTTTTATACATGTACTTTTTGCCTTTAGGGCCGCCAAACTGATCGGGCATACCATCTGTTAGCGTGTATATCACATCTCCTTTTTGATATTCGAATTCTTGTAAGTTGAATGGTTCGTGGTCTCTATCGTGCTTGCCTACGGGCATTTTGTCGGGTTTAAATTCTATAAACTCTTTTTCATTGTTTTCTGATGTTCGCACCACCCAAACTGGATTGTTGGCAGCGGCAAACTTTATGGTTGGGCTATTTTTACTAAAACACAACAAACTGCAATCCATTCCGTCTTTTCCACCTTCGGCAGAGCCATCGTTCATTAAGGTTTCTTTGATTACTTTTCTGGTGTATGTAAGAATATCATGAGGTTCGGAAATTTCTTTTCCTACTACGGCTTCTTTCAAACTATTCATATTGAGCATACTCATAATAGCTCCGGGCACACCATGTCCAGTACTGTCTGCGTTGACGATGGCTAAATCTCCATTGGCTAATTTGGATGCCCAATAGAAATCGCCACTTACGACATCTTTGGGTTGAAAAAACACAAAGTACTCGTTGAAAAATTCATCCAAAAGTTTGTGATTGGCGAGCATGGCTCTTTGAATTCTTTCTGCATAATTGATAGAATCCGAAATTTCTTGATTTTTCTCATCCACCAAGTGTTTTTGGTATTCCACTTGTTTCTTTTCCTCTACTACCTCTCTCGTTCTTTCCTCCACTGTGGCTTCAAGTTCTTGTTGTCTTTTGAGAAGTGCTGCGGTTCTTAGTTTGAAGAGTAAATACAACATTCCAATGATAAAAACCAAAACAGTAATTCTAAACCACCAAGTTTGCCAGAATGGAGGTGTAATGGTTACTGAAAACTCAAGTATGTTCTCACTTTCGATACCATAATTGTCTCGAGACTTAACTTTGAGTGTATAAACTCCAGGTTGCAAATTGGAGTAAACCGCTTCTGAATTTGGACTATAAGGTGACCAATCGTTGTCCCAACCTTCTAGTTTGGTACTGTATTCCTGTGTGTTGATAGAAAGCGTATTGAAACTAAATGTTAAGTGGTTTTGATTGTACTCCAATATCAATTCTTTTGGCACACCAAATCTATCCAATTTGAATTTTTCATATTTATTCCAATTGACTTTTTCGAAAAATAATCTGATATCGTTTAAAACAATTTTTGAAGGATTTCTAGTATTAGTTTTAGGAATGAGATTAACTTTTGCCAATCCTTTGTTGGTTGCTGCCCAGAGATAATTATCAATAATTTTCAAGCCATTTTTTACTATTTGGTTACTAATTAAGCCATTTGTTTCAGTTATAGATTCTAAACTTATTAAATTAAAGTTTTCATCTATTTTTATTTTATTAATACCTTTTTCAGTTCCTATCCAAATGTTATTTAAATCATCAAAAACAATAGCGGTTATAGAATTAGATAACAGACCATCTTTAGTTGTAAAAGTTTTAGTTTTCCCATTGTAAAGTATGGTTAACCCACTTGATTTGTTTCCAAAATAAACTTTTCCATTTTTTTCTCCATTGACAACTTCTGTATTAATTTCATTGATATTATATTTTTCATTAATAGAGGTCAGTTCTTTTCCATCATACAAATATACTCCATCATTGTACAAACTAATCCAAGCATTATTGTTTTGGTCAAGATATAAATCTAAAATTTTATCAGAAGAAAGTATATTGTCAACTGAAAGATGAAGGGTATCAGTACTAGAAATTTTGAAAAGTCCAGAGCCGAAAGTAGCAATCCATAAATCTCCATTCAAGTCTTTTTTAATTCCAGTAGTTGTAATAATTGGTTTTTCATTTATTGTTTTTATTGATTTTTGCTTCCATTTATTTTCTTCATCTTTTTCTAGAACTAAAATTCCTTCAGAAAAAACGGCTCCACCAATCCATAATTTATTTTCCGATTTATGAAATGCCGTTATGTTTGTGTTAATTAAAGATTCAATATTAATTGATTCAAAAGTAAGTTTCTTTTGGTTTAATATATTTACGCCTTTACTTGAAGTCCCCAAATAAATTAATTCTCCATCATAATAAATAGATGAAATATTATCTGAATTTAATCCATCCTCAGTGATAAAAGACTGAATATCTTCGTTTCTAAGTACGCTAACCCCATTTCCATTCGACAGCCATAAATTATCATTCAAATCAAAAACTCCGTTGTACAAATCATTAGATAGTAATCCGTTGGATTCTGAAATGATTTCATATTTTTCATCGTTATAATAAAAAACCAAACCTTGATCACAAATTATAACAATATAATTTTCTTTGATGATAGTCTTTGATACCCATGAATATTCGATTTCTGGAATTTTAATTTTTGAAAAAACTTCTCCGTCATAATAAAATAGACCATCTCCATCAGTACCAATATATGTTTTGTTTTGTTCACTAGTTATTGTAAAAATCGAAGCATTTTCAATTCCAATTTCTTTTTCAGAAAAATAACTAAATTTTTTATTTTGATAATGAATCAAACCAAAGTTAACAACACCAAACCATAATGCACCATCATCAGATTGCGTAGCATAATAGATTGTTTTTTCTAATAGATTTTCAGGATCTATAAATGAATTGAAATTTGTTCCATCATAAAAAACTATGCCTCCATCAGTAGAAACCCAAATTTTATTTTCATTATCCTCGAAAATTCCATTTACATATTCATTGGGTAAACCATTATGTGTGCTATAGTTTGTTGTTGTTGTTCCTTCTATCTTATAAACACCATAATTGGTTGTTCCTACCCAAACTGCGTTTTTTGAATCTGCATAAATCGAATTAAAATCAATGCCTTTAATGTTTTTATCTACTTCAACTGTATTCATTTTCGAACCATCATAGTAGCAAACACCATTCTGAGTAGCAAACCAGATATATCCGTCTTGGTCTATTGCCACAGCATTTACTATTGCTGCAGGTAACCCATCATTCATATCAAGATTTTTGATATTATACTGTTGCCCCCAAGAAATTATGGCGATACAAATGCAAAATATGACGAGGAATATTTTCATGTCATAAAATTATAAAAAATCCCCAAACGAAAACTTTTTTTGTACAATGTATTTTTTGTACAATGTACAATGTGCAAAGTACAAGGTACAATGTCTTATGTACAATGTTCTTAGTACAATTGTTTTTTTGAGGATTTTTAAGCAAAAAGAGTCGCATTAACCCAGATTAGTTTGACAACCCTGAACTCAGGTTAACAGGAAACTTTTGAGTAAATGAGATTAAGTTCATGCTGCATCTGTTCTAATGTCAAGTTCTAGTTTATATTGTAATTCGCTAAAGCGATTTGTTCTAAATTCAATATGAAATGTTTTAAACCAACTACCTGTACATTTTCTTTTAAAAAATAAGTGTCCTTGGTAGGAATAATTACAAAAAGTCGCTCTAGCTTTAGTTCTTTCATGACTTCATAATTTCCTTTGCTTAGTGAAGGCGAAGTGTTTAATTTAACTTCTACTCCTATTGTTTTTTGATTGGGAAATGTTAGTATTAAATCTATTTCTGCTCCATGATTGCTTCTGTAAAAACAAGCGTTTACATTATAGGGAAGAGCGGCTTTTATTTGTTGTAAAACAAAACCCTCCCATATATTCCCCGCACTTGGACTTGAAAGAAAATCATTATAATTTGTTATGCCCATAAGATAATTAACAATCCCTGAATCTCTAATATATATTTTAGGCGCTTTTATAATTCTTTTTGAAGTATTTCCCGAAAAGGGTTCTAGCAATTCTATTAAAAATGCATGCTCTAAATAATGTATATATTTTTTTACAGTAGGCGAACTCACACCCAATGATTTAGACAATGATGTATAATTGATTATTTGTCCGTGAAGATGTGCTACCATTCTCAATAATCTCCTCGATTCACTGGGAGAGATGTGTAACCCGAGTAAAGGCAAGTCTCTTTCTACATAAGTTTGAATAAAACTTTCGCGCCACAATCCACTGAATTTATCTGATTTTGCTAATAATGAATTTGGAAAACCGCCTCTTATTAATAAATTCTCATCTGTTTCTTCATTAAGTTCCAACAAATGAAAAGGGGTTAATTCTTTATAAAAAATTCTCCCTGCCAATGATTCTGAACTATCACGAATTAATTCAGGTGATGCAGAACCCAATAAAATAAATCTAGCTGCTTTTCGATTTTGATCTATCATGGAACGTAGTATCGGAAACAAATCTTTTCTTCTTTGTATTTCATCTAAAACAATGCATTTGTCTTCATTATTTTCAAAGAATAAAACTGGATCTGTTAGTTTGATTTCATGACGAGGGTTTTCTAAGTCAATGTAAATCACTTCTTTTTTTATGCGTTTTTCTATTGATTGAACCAATGTCGTTTTACCAACTTGTCTAGGGCCAACAATTGCCACAGCAGGAAATTCACTTAACAATTCTACTAATTCATTTTCTATATATCGAGCTATCATAATGATGTATTTACCGTGCAAATTTAAAGTTTAATTTTAAATTTACACGGTTTATTTTAATTATTATTTTGAATTTTCAAACCTCATGATAATACCCTAATACAAAATGTAGATTTATTAAAATTTTTGGTTTACTTTTTTTTCAAGGTATTTTTGTACAATGTATTTTTTGTACAATGTACAATGTCGAAAGTGCATTGTGTTATGTACAATGATTTTTTGGGGATTGTAAGCAAAAAGAGTCGCCTTTATTATTTAAAAGCAACTCTTTTTATTCTTAAACCAAATTAAAAATAGAAAAAACTTTTCTACTCCTTCACAAATTTCTTTGTGACCATTCCATGTTCTGTAGGAATTTGGATAAAGTAAATTCCAGAAGCAAAATGGCTTACATTGATAGTATTCGTTTCATTCGTGATGACTTGTTGAGAAAGTATTTTCCCCAAACCATCTCTAACGATAAGGTTGTGTTGTACCATAGTAGCAGGTACTTTTACATTTAAGATATCATTTGTTGGCACAGGGCTTAAATTCACAAACTTTGCCAATTCTTCCGCAATGCCATCCACTCCCGCTACTGCTCCTTTTTTGTTGGAACGTGAAGTGTTGATATTGGCTTTGGTGGAGGTGCAAGTAAAAAATGGATCTGCTTTTACGTAGTAAATCAAATCATCAGTTGCAGTAGGTGTGTCTGTAGTAAAATTAGTAACTCCTAACTGAAAAGACCCTACCAACTCCTCTCCTAAAGAAGTAGTGAAACGATATACATCTTGCATAAAGATATAAATACCTTCATAGTCTGTCCATCTTAAATCATAGTCGCTTCCGTTTTGTGTCACCATAATTTGAATGGTTCTGTGTGCTTCACTCAATGCTGATTCTATACCACAAGAATTTACAGTGCTAATTTTGTATCTCCAACCTCTTACATCTGCATTAGCAATGGAATCTTCAAAAATAGATTCGTCTGCATAAGGTTGTGAATGAATAAGGTGATAAACTCCTTGAGTACAACTTTCTTTGTAAATATTAAAACTTGTAATATCTGCCGACATTGGCTTTTCCCAAATCAAAATATTGTGTTGGGTTACTTCATCCACATTTACAATACATAATTCTACAGGGATGGAAGGTTGAGGCATTAAATCAAAATTTGCAAACGATTTACAACCTGCATCATTGGTTACCTCTAGCGAGTATTCACCAAAAGGAACATTCAATAAGTTTTTATCTGTACTGTTGTCGCTCCATAAATAAGTATTGTTGTCTCCAGATACAAACAAATCCAAACTTGCCAAATTGTTGACACAATCATTTGTATTGATGACTTCTGGGATAATATATTCACTTGCTATTTCGTTTAATATAATTTTTTTGGATGCAATACAGCCATTGTTGTCTGTAACTGTAATCTCATAAATTCCTCCTACAAGAGTAGAAATATTCATAGTTGACGCACCATTACTCCAATTATAATTATAAGGAGCAATTCCTCCTCCATTCTCTATATTTATAGTACCATTACTTCCCAAACAAGTGGGTGAATTGATTTCATAGTTGATGTATAAAGGTGAAGGCTCATCAACAAAATAATTTTCTGAAGTCACACATCCTAATGCGTCCGTAACTTTTACTTCATAACAACCATAAGCCAAATTGATTGCATCTTCTGATGTATTGTGATTGCTCCAAGCATATTCGTAAGGTGCTTGACCTCCTGCAACAGTAATATCTATCGATCCAGTATTTTCTCCAGCACATGCATTGTCAATAACACTTGATGTGATTGTGGGCGCACCAATAGCTTCAATTTGATATGTAGCAAGAAATGTACATCCTACGTTATCTTCAATAGTCAAATAGTGAATCCCAGCGTATAAATTATTGGCTTGGTTGATGGTGCTTCCATTGTCCCATAGGTAATTGTAAGGAGCTGTACCACCACTTATTGCAACAGAAGCACTTCCTGAAGATGAATTACAATTAGATGGTTGAGTAGTAATGTTGGCAACAATTGGATTTCCTTCATTTAGTATCGTTACAGTTACGGCTAATCTTTGCACACTTTCGCAATCGTCAATATTTTGTGCCCCATAATAAGTTACGCCATCTTGAAGTGGATGATTAGCTGCTAATACATTCCCTCCAGTAGGTTGATCATACCAAATGACATTGGCTTCTTGAGTTTCTATATCTGAAATTTTTGCACTGAAACAAAAAGATGGATTCGCATTTCCTGTTGGTGCAGGAGTGCCACATCTGTACAAAACGATTTTACCACTTATACCCACGGCACATCCTTCCTTAAAGGAACTCATATGAATATCATTTATAGTAATGTTATTGGATGAACTTTGGTATTCCCAATTAAAACCTTTGTTTTTGGTTCTAAAAACCGCACCATTATTACATCCAATCCAAGCACTATTTTGAGAAAGAAAACTGATTCCATTTACAGAAAGAGATGTCTGAGCGTCTTGTGTATTCCAGTTGTTACCGCCATCATCAGTATAAAGTACTGTACCATTTGTTCCTGTTGCCCAACCTTTTAAAGATGACGAAAAAGCAACATCCTTCAAGTTTTCTGTCGTTCCTGATGTTTGTGAAGTCCAATTGGATCCTCCATCTAATGTATGAAGAATCGTTCCGTTATTTCCAACTGCCCAACCATTTGTATTATCAATAAAAAAACATCCATTTAGCGATTCTGTAGTGTTTGAAGTTTGTAGATTCCATATACTTCCTGCTGTTGTAGATTTCAATATTGACCCACCATTTCCAACTACCCAACCTAGAGAATCTTCTACAAAGTGAATAGAATTAAATTGAGTTGGTGCTTGGGTAAAATCATTCCACGTTTGACCACCATCAATAGTGCTTACGACAGTCCCATTCGCCCCACAAGCCCAACCATAAAATTCATCAAAAAAGTAAATATCAAAAAGCGTTTCTGTAGTCCCTGAAGTTTGAGGGGTCCAATTCAAACCATTGTCGGAAGTGGCAAAAATCTTTCCGCCAGAACCAGCAACCCATCCATTTACAGCATTTGGAAAACTTAAGGAGTTGAAAGATGTAGTTGCAAGATCAGAATCTAACATAATTTCCCAAACATTTCCGGCATCAAAAGAATTTGCAACAAAACCAGCATCTCCAACCATTATAGCATTGGTAGCATTTCCAAATCCTATTCCTCTAAGTGTTTTTGAAGTTAAGAAACTGTAATCAACCCAAGTATTTCCTCCATCAGTAGTATGTAATAAAGTTCCGCTGTTTCCAACAGCCCATCCTTCTTGAATAGAATAAAACTCAACATCGTTTAAAACAGTAGTAACACCTGATGTTTGGGAAACCCAAGTATCACCTCCATCATTGGTTATGAGAATTGTACCAGTAGATCCAACAGCACATCCAAACGTTGAAGAGTAAAACTTTATTTTGTTTAATTGATTTGTTGTAACAGGCGTTTGTGTTTGCCAAGTATCTCCAGCATCGGTAGTTTTTAATATTATACCATCCGAACAAACAGCATAACCTTCTGTAGCAGAAATGAAATCAACTCCATAAATACTTGAAGATGTTCCTGAAGGAACTAATGACCAGTTAAGACCTCCATTAGAAGTTTTGTATATATTTCCTATAAGTCCAACTGCAATTGCTTCTGAAGTTGAAATCATTTTAATATCATAGAAATATATCGAACCTGATAAATTAGAAACAGCATTCCAAGTTTCACCACCATCAGTTGTTTTAAGAAAAGTGCTAAACGTACCCATAATCATTCCTTCTAAGGAATTGATAAAATCTACAGAAGTAAGTTCATTTTGTGTTCCAGCTGAGATTCCTTTCCAAGTAAGTCCTCCATCATCTGTTTTGAGTATTGTACCTTCTTTTCCCACTGCTATAGCCGTTGTTGGGTCTATAAAATGTACATCGTTGAGTTGACTTGTTACAAAATTTGAAACCCCAAAATTAGCAGGCGTATTCCAAATACCTTGAGAAATGATAGTGTTTGTAAAACAAAACAAACTTAGTAAGAAAACTAATTTTTTCATGTTGATTTTTGTGAAATTTCTGCAAAAATAATCTATTTATGATATCTAACAGAATTGTTGTGTTAAATCTATGTTTAAAAATGATAGAAATAAATATTACTAGCCTCCTTTTCTTCTCTCATCACAACCTTTTCCACATTTACAATATTACCTATCGAGTTTTCGTTGTATCTTCGTTTTAAATTTTAAGATAAATTGAAATTAGAGAAATATATAATGCTTTTAATGTTTTGCATCTTCACTGTAGTGGGTTGGGGGCAAAAAAAGAAGAGGAAATCATCTCAAGATGTGTTTGTGGGAATGCAAGTAAAACCGATTATTCCCATTAATTATTTCAACGCTGGCCCTATTGATTTGTCAGATACACTTACGGATTTAACCATTGGATCAAAATTGGGGTATAACATTGGTATGGTTTTGAGAAAAGATTTCACCAATTTATTGTCTTTTGAAACTGGAATATCATACACAAGAAGAAATTACGCCATCAAAACATACGAATCAAAAAGAGATACTATTGACTATTCTGATTTTGGAATGGTTGCTTATCAAATACCATTGCAAGCACTCGTTTACATAAGACTTTCTGAAAAATTGTATATGAATACTTCGGGAGGAATAGGAATAGACATGTACGCTTCTCACGTGCAGAGTGTTGGAGATAATTTTCTCATTCAACATTTATCTTTAAGACGCTATTGGATGCACTTTTCTTTGTTGGCGAATGTTGGTTTTGAATACAGAACTGAAAAAAGCGGCAGGTTTTATATCGGGGCTTCATTAGTCAATCCTTTTCAACCCATTACCAACACCAAAATGGATTACTTTTATGGAAACACAGCCCGTAAAAGATATGAAACGCAACTTACAGGAATATACTTAACACTGGATTTGAGATATTTTTTTCATAATAAGGAGAACCCGATGAGGACTATTATAGATGTAAATAGGTAGGGAAGTTTGCAATGAATTATAGAAACTATAGCAAACCTTACCTTTAGATTATTTTAAATTAAAACTATCTAATTAAGGTAACGTGTCCCATTTGTTCCACCATTCTGCCTGTATATTTGTCTTTTACTTTTATTTTCCAAACATAGACATCTTGTGGACAATAATCACCTCTGTATATACCATTCCAAGTGCCTCCAAACTGAGTCGTTTCGTATATCAACAATCCCCATCTGTCAAAGACCATAAATTGGTAATCCTCTTCGCTAAATCCATATAAAACTGGACCAAAAAAGTCGTTTTTTCCATCATTATCTGGCGTGAATGAATTTGGAACATATAAATTTGCGACACCTTCAATAATTACCTCTTTACAAACTTCATTGACACATCCATAAATGCTTTCCACATCCAAGCAAACCAAATACGTACCACTATCTAAATCTGAAAATGTAAATGACGGGTTCACTTCGTTTGATGTTCCTAGTCCTGCAAAATCCCAGTTATAAACACTACTTATCAAAGATTGATTAATAAAATTTACCTCAGTATTATAAATATTAGCTACTTCAGGGTTGGGAGTGAAATCAGCAACAGGAGTTGGGTAAACAGTAATCATATCGAACTCGGTTGCAGAAGTGGTACATCCAAAATCACTTGTCATGGTTACAGAAACAGTATAAGTAACATTTTGTAAAGTATTGTTTTCATAACAGTGAACAGGCACAGCATCTGTAGAAGCAGTTCCATCTCCCAAATTCCATAAATAAGCATTGATGGTTCCATTTGCAATTGACGAATTATTTACAAAAGTTGGACACCAAGAAGTACAGCCATCAGGATTAGGTGATGAAAAATCTATTACAGGATTAGGATGAATTGTTATATCGTTTTGTGTTGAATTCGTACATCCATTATTGGTTGTAACCTCTAAGGTAACTGTATATGTTCCCACTTCAGAATAGTTGTAATTTGCAAATTGCCCTGTTGTTGTTGCAGGAGGATTCGTACCAAAGTCCCAATTCCATGAGGTGATATTATTTACTGTATTTGCATTAGACACAGTACTAAAATTTGTAAATGATGCTTGAGAGCCTTCGCAAACGTCTGAAGTTATGAACTGCGCCAAAGGTGTAGGATAAATTTCAACTGGTTGTTGTAGAGATTGAATACACCCTTGATCTGTAGTTACAGTAAGTGAGACTTGATATACACCTTGATTATTATATGTTTGCACTGGATTTTCAGAAGTTGAAGTAAAACCGTTTCCAAAGTCCCATTCATAATCTGTAATTGCTCCGGCAACAATAAATGAATTATTTGTAAAACTCACATCATTTCCTTCACAAACATTTTGACTTGTAAAAGCTAAAGTTGGAGAAGGATGTAGCGTAACCGATTGTGTAATTTGATCTTCACAGCCGTTAATAGTGCTTACAAACAAAGTAACATCATAAACACCTTGTGCGGGAAAGGTATAGTCAGTACTATTTCCAGAATAATCTACAATGCCATCATTGTTAAAATCCCATTCAAAAGTATTGATAACGCCTCCATTTCCGTTGGAAGTATTGATAAAGTTTAGAGGAAAACCATCACAAGCTTCTGAGTAATCAAAATCAGCAGTTGGATTGTCAAAAATATTAACCTCATTGGTCACTGAGTGAATACATCCATTATCAGAAGTTACAGTAAGTACTACGTCATAACTTCCTGATCCACCATAAGTATAAGAAGCATTTTCTAATGATGAATTACCAACCAAATCTCCAAAATCCCATTGATAATTAGCAATTGTGCCTGAAGAAATAGTTGATTGATTATTAAATTGAGTTACCGCACCTTGACAAGCATCATCGAAAGTAAAATCAGCAACAGGAAATGGATTTACAACTACCGGATACGTAACAGTATCAGCACAGCCATTGGCATTAGAAACTATTAAAGTTGCATTTGTGTTTATTGCAATAGGATAAATGTGAGAAGGATTTTGAAAATTATTATCAACTGTTCCGTCATTAGTAAAATCCCATTGCCAAGAAGTTATTGGGCTTCCATTCCCATTAGAAATATCATTAAACTGTGTGTTTTGACCTTGGCATACATCACTCACTGTAAAATCTGCTGTAGGAATTGCAAAAACTTCAATGGGATAATTAATAGTGTCAAAACAACCATTAACACCTGCTACTAAAGAAACTTCATAATTACCTGGATTTGTATAGGAATGAATAGGATTTTGAATAAACTCTTGATTTCCATCATCTAAATCCCATTCCCAATAAGTTACGGACACTCCAGTATTTGTAGTTGAATTATCAGTAAAAGAAACATCTTCACCTACACAAACAGAGGTAGGTAATGCTGTAAAATCGGCTATGGGTATATCCACAGAACCATCTACAATGGCTTCTATATCAATTGAGCAAGTTGCACCTGTTACTGGAACAACTGTTACTGTGTAAGTTCCAGGCACATTAGTGGATATAGATTGAGTAGTTTCTCCAGTATTCCAATTATATGATACAGCTCCAGCTGGTGCCTCTAAAGTAACAGGATCGTTACTGCAAATCATAAAACCTGGAGGAATCAACTGCAATGGAGTACATTCTGCATCGACATAAGCATATCCATAATGTCCAGATTGAGCGCAATCACCAACTAAAAATTCTATCGTTACATTTTGGCCTATATAAGCATCCAAAGGCGCAAAAGTAGTTCTCCATGGAAGATACTCCACTCCTCCTTGAGTAATCCAATCAGTAGTTGCCCCTGAACCGGGTATAACTTCAAATTCACCGCAGGTAATTGCTCCTCCATTTTCATCATACATATTGATTTTAAAAAAAGGTTGATCTCCAGCGGTGTGTCCTGGATTTTGCAAAACAACTGCATAACTATATACAAAAGCAGCATTATTAGCATCCACCAAAAAAGTCTGACGAACTGAAGCCGCTCTACTTCCTGTCCCAGTTCCATCACCCAGTCTTAAGGAGAAATTTCCACCTCCATTTGGGTTTACAACCGGAATGCCCACAACAGGATCATTTCCTCCAGCAGCCATAATCGTATGGTGTGCTCCAGGAGCACCAATTTGAGTAGCACCAACCATCACATAGGGCGTATTATTAACATTTCCCTCAAACATTTCCCAACCATTAAGGTTTCCATCTTCAAAATCCATGTTGGTACAAGGATCTCCAGGACCACGTAATTGAGGAATTGGAATATCTTCTAATCCTCCAAAAGGATCTTTACCTAAGTTTAAATCATTTTTATTTTTTTCAATGGAGTTGTAAAAATAATTTTCTAATGTATCTAAATCAAAAGAATCATCTTTGTACAAATTAATAACTTCTGCAGATAAATCAGAAAGAAAATTTCTATTCTTAACTCTAAATTCAAAAATTGAAAGATTAAATTCGCTTTGAAAATTATTTGCATTTATAGGATTTCCAAAAAACACCTTTAAAGCTTTTTCTGCATAAAGTATTTTATCGTCTTGAGTTATTGGAATATTATTTTGTGAAAAAAAAGAACTAGGAAGAAACATAATGAATAAAATCATTATCTTTAAAAGTGTAGTGGTAATTTTCATCATTAAAAATTTGTTTTTAATTGTTAACTTGACGTTAAGTTTTTAAAAAGGTTGCCCTAAATTAATATATTTTTTTGATTAACAGCTATTTTTGTATGATAAATGTGCACAAAAATACCACAAACAAAACAAAAGCAAACTTTTTTTAACCTTTAGTTTAGTTTTTAAAATTAAGTCACATCCAACTACTCATAAAAAATGTTTGAAAAAAACAAATACCTTGTTACTTTTATGCCCTTTAGCGTTTATAGATAAATAATCCATTTTTAATGAAATCACTTATATTACTTCTATTTCTTAATATTTCAGTTATTATTGTTGTAGGTCAGTCCGTGATGCTTACTGCTGAGGAAACGGCAAGAATGTTTCACATTGTGAAGAAAAGTAAAACTCTCAACAGAAATTTAGGTCAATATTTTAATTATACTGGAGATACGATTTACTTTGAATATTTTCTCAAAGGGGAAAGAGATTCCATTATCGACTATGATGCTATCGTAAAAAAAATTGCCTTAGAACCTTCACTTTTGAAAATTGATTATTATGGTTTAAAAACAGAATCACCAGGGCTTTTGGCTGAATTAGCCTCAAAAATGGCTTTATTTCAATTGTACACTGAACTGAAAAAACGCAATGAAGAACCGGAAAATGGAATTTCTGATAAAGCATACCAATATTTTATTGATACACTTACCATTCAACTTCCTAATGGAGTGGTTCGAAAGAAAAATGGCAAAAACCAACCTTCTTCACAAATTATAGATTTAATTGACCCTAACTTATTTTTCAATCAGAGAAGTACCGCTCTAGCTGCTTTTCAGTCGATTACACAACCTCAACAAAAAACAGTTATTGAAGCAATAAATTACGCCACAAGGTCTTATCTTCAAATAAAAGGAAGAGAGTATTTTAGTAAAATCTGTCATCTTTCACCAGAGTTTACGACCAATCTACTCGCTTGTGGTGATGGAAGTAATACAGATGGATTACTTGAAGAAAGAGAGAAAATTTACAAACACAAAAATGAATTAGGAGACCCTATTGGTGTTGGCTTATTTACTTATGAAACGACTTTTGAGGCAGGAAATAAAAATAAACAAACACTTGTTCCTTTACAATCAGCAACATTAAATTTTAATGCGATTGAAAATGCTTATACAACTTTACATCTGAGTCTTTGGGGATTCAACAGAAATCAACAAACTACTGTAGCGGTATATAGAGAAGATAAAATGTACTTATTGTACGCCAATAAAATTACCAAAGAATTATCTCCTGATACTACTTTCGGACAGGGTCAAACCCTACAAAGTATAACCAAGCATTTGGAAGGGAAAATCATTCCTGAATTGGACGAACAAATCAATGGTAAAAATGGCATTAGAGCAAAACTAGAAAGTAAAGATACCAGTCACAAAGATGTTTTGATGGAAATACTTTTGACAGAAGAAAAATTAGTTACTTACAGATATAATGGTCTTAAAAATAAAAAGAAAACCAAAAAAGGACAAGATCATTTGGCTTGGTTGTACAACAAAAAATTGGCTATCGAAAAAAGGCAAAAAGAATTGATCGAAGAACTTTATGATGCAGAAGCTAGAATGGCAAGACTCAGAGAAAGATTGATGGAACTAAAATCTTATGTCAATAAAAATGAGATGAAATACAGCAATTTCGGTTATGTTTACACTTTTGAAGATGGCGTAACTTTCAATGCGAATACGCAAAACTTGACTTTTCCAGACTCTTTAAAATCTGAAAAATTTGAAGTAAGGCTCATAACTTTTGGTCCAGATGCAATGTCAAAATACGTAGATGAAATCCAACTCTTAACTTCTGTGATTAAAGGAGGGCCAGAAGATTGGACTACGCATGATTATAATCTCACTTTGCTTGATGTTTTTAAATCTGACAGTTATCTAATCGAAGATTTTACTTTGGAAGAAGAGCAACAATTTGAAGTAAGTAAATTACTTAACAAAATGCTCTTACACAAAGGAACTTTAAATTTTAATTTGGAAGGAAATGGAGTGGGCGTTCTTATGGATGGTAAAGTAGTTGGAAGTATTGGTGTGGAAGAAGATGCTTATCCAGGGGATACTAAAGAAGCGCAAAATTTGGCAAGAGAAAGCGAAAACTACAAACCACTAAGAACTTCTTACTTACAATTTACTCAAAGTGAAAATAATTTGAATCTCAGTATTCAAAGTTTTACGGATCCTGTAAAATCTAATTTTGCTTACAAAGTAAGTGGCGTTAAGGAAATTAAAAATCAATTCGATTCCATCACTGACAATCGATTACTAAGTGCATTCAGGACTTTTTACTTGGCAGAACAATTTGTCAAAGAATTGGCAATTGCAACTCACCTCAACTTCAAAGGAAAAGACGTTACTAAATTAGACCAAATACTGAAAAACACTTTGCAAAAATCTAAAGTAAAGATGGGAGATTTGTATTTGAGATATGAAGATTACGCCAAAGTAGCACACCCAGAAAGTGAATTTTATCAGTTGGTTTTACAACAAATTGCAGACAAAGAAGCAGAAAGAAAAGAAATCTTAGGCTACGAAACCAAAGATAAGAAAAATAAGAAATAATTCAAATTAAGTCTTTTGTCTTGCCATCTTGTATCTTCCAATCATTAACGTAATTTTTTCAATTTTTTAAAAGCCCTTTTTAACAGATACATTATCTTCGTAGCAATATAATTTTCAAAAAAAACAATCATGATAACAATAGGTGTTTTAGGAGCAGGCTCTATGGGAGCAGGAATTGCTCAAGTAGCGGCAACTGCTGGTCATTCGGTAATTTTGTATGATGTAAATACTTCTGCATTAGAAAATGCTAGAAATAATCTTAAAAAAATTCTAAATCGTTTGGTTGAAAAAGAGAAAATCTCCCAAGACGAAGCCCATAAAATTGAATCGAATATCAGTTACGGAAAAAATCTGAGTGATTTTGCACCTTGCGGAATGGTGATAGAAGCAATCATCGAAAATTTAGATATCAAAAAATCAGTTTTTAAGGAATTGGAAAGCATCACTTCAAAAGAATGTATTTTGGCATCCAATACTTCTTCACTTTCTGTGGCAGCTATCGCAGCATCTTGCCAAAATGCTGAAAGAGTAATTGGAATTCACTTTTTCAACCCTGCACCTTTGATGCCTTTGGTAGAAATTGTACCTGCTATTCAAACTTCAGAATCAGTAACGCAATATTCCAAAAACTTGATTGATAGTTGGGGCAAAAAAACGGTTTTGGCAAAAGATACACCAGGATTTATTGTAAATAGAGTGGCTCGTCCATTTTACGGAGAGGCGCTTAGAATCTATGAAGAAGGCATAGCCGATTTTGCCACCATAGACTGGGCAA
>JAGYKU010000045.1 GCA_018401455.1 Flavobacteriales bacterium | reverse complement strand
GGACATTTGAGTTTGGATTCTATTGCAACCCTAAAAATAAGACAAAAAATACAAAAGGGTGAAGTAATTGGAAAATTAGGAGACGCTTCTGTAAATGGTGATTATGCGCCACATTTGCATTTTCAAATCATTTTGGATATCGAAAATTTCTTTGGAGATTATCCTGGAGTTTCGAGTTTAAATCAATTGGATTTTTATAGAAAAAACTGTCCGAATCCAGAAAAGTTGTTGGGGTTGTAATTTATTTTTTAAAGTGTATTTTTAATTGGTATCATTCTTAATTTATAATGAGGATTTCAAAATTAAGACAAATGAAAAACAATGTAAGCCTTTGTGACCTCTGTGCCTCCGTGGTTCAACAACACACTAACACTTAAATATCAATGATTTACACCAAAAAGACACAAAGCACACAGAGAAAATCAGTTCAGTTTTAGTGATAAAATTTATAATTCTGTTTAGGCTTTTGATGATTTAAGTCTAATAAAAACGGGTAATTTATTTATACTTTGTAAACCAATTTTATTGATCCTTATTTCTCAAATCCCTTTCTTCTAACATTTTCTTTTTGATTTCAACGTCTTTCCTTTTGATATCTTGTGTTTTGGAAAGTGCTTTCATTACTAAATAAGCTCCACCAAGAAATATTCCACCACTCCAAAGGTATTGTTTTTGACTGCTATCAATAGAAATAAAAAGTAAAACTCCTAATACTATACCTACAGAACCAAAAATCAAAAATAAATGTCTTACACTTTCTCTCACTTGATTTTTGAACTTAGTTTGATTAAATCTTTTCGATAACTATCAGACAAAAAAGGTTCTTGAATAGCCATTTTCATCAGCAGTTTATTATGCTTATTTGCAGTAAACAAACTATGCACATCTGCTACAGAAATACCTCCGCAAGGAATCTCAACTGGAATCATTACATCTCCAATAGTTACTTTTCCTTCTTCTAAAATCCTTAAATAAATTCCAGAATAGGGCGCATTCAAAAAGTCCTTAACAATCTTTTGAGTTCCAAATCTTATTCCTTGTTTAAAACAGGGTTGCCTGGGTTGCGCTACTTGAACTTTAGCGGCTCCAATTTTATAAATTGCACCAATTTTGATGTTTTTTTCATCCAATCCTTCTAAAGTAATATTTTCCCCAAAAGCACCAAAGTTCATCGATACTTCTGGATATTTTTCTTTCCAAAAAGGGTAACAATCAGCACTGTAAATATAACAAGCCTTATCAAATCCTCCGTGATATTTTCTGTCCACCACTTTATCATCCACCACATCTTCTTTTCCCAAAAATATTGGTGCGTTTACAGGTTCTTTGAAGATTCCCGTTTTCACCGTTTTCCCTCTCCAAGAAACTTCTCTTTCAGAACCGATATTTACAGAAACTACTTTCAATCGTTGTATTCATAAATGGTTAATCCACTTCTTAGTTTGGGTTCGATCCAAGTACTTTTCGGAGGCATAATCATATTGTTGTCGGCTACGTTTTTAAGTTCTTCTACAGAAACAGGAAACAGTGAAAAGGCAACTTTACCATTTTCTTTTTTCATCAAAGATTTGATTCCTTTGATTCCTTTGGTTCCATCTACAAATAAAACTCTTTTATCTGTTTTGGAATCCAAAATTCCGAGAATTGGTTCTAAAATTAAATCACTCAAAATTTGTGCATCCAGACTTTTAACTGGATGTTGTAAATCCACTTTACCTTCTTTAGGTTGAATTTTATAAGCTTTTTCTCCCAAAATCATTGTAAACTGACTCGTTTTGCTCGGTTTTTCTGCTTGTGAAAGTGGCGTAATGATAAAATCAGAATTTAATTTTTCTATAAATTCTGATTCGCTCAAATCATTCAAACTCGTTACGACTCTATTGTAATCATAAATTTTCAACCTACTTTCATTGATGAAAAAAGCAAGAAAAAAGTCCATAGATTCGTGTCTATTCGCCTTTTGTTCCTGACTAAAAAGTACCGAAGAAGCACTTCTATGATGTCCGTCTGCTATGTAAACGTGAGGAATTTCTTCAAAGTATTTTTTGAGTTTTTCAATGTCTTCATCTTTGTCGATGACCCAAAGATTGTGGGTTTTATCATCTGTTGTGGTAAATTCATATTCAGATCTTGTAGTTAAGTAATGGTCTATCAAACTATTGATGCCTTGGTGGTCGGGATAAGTGAGTAAAACAGGTTCCGCATTGAAATTACAAATATCCAAATACCTTTTGAAGGTTTCTTCTCTTTCTGTGATGGTATGTTCGTGAATTTTAATTTTACCATCCAAATATTCTTGAACAGAGGCTCCTGCAACAATTCCCACATAATCGAAATTATCTATTTGCTGTCTATAAATGTAAAATGAATCTTTTTGATCTTTGAAGAAATAGCCATCTTTCAAAAACTCATCATATCTTTCTCTCACTTTTTGAAAACGCTCATTGCTGTTGGGAAGTGTTTTGTCTGTTTTGTTAAATTCAGGGTTAATTACGTGAAGAAAAGTAAATTTATTAGACTGTAATTTTGCTGCAAGAATTTTTTTCCTGTATGTATAATAAGGTCTAGAAGCCACGAGATACGCTTTGTCTCTAGGAGGTCTAACGGCTTTGAAAGGTTTAATTTTCGTCATTTATTTCTTGAATTAACTGATTGAGAATTTGAATTTTATTTTCCAGTGAATCTAACTTTTCCATTTCTTCTTTTGAAAGACTTTCTTTCTCTTTAGAATTAAATATCGTTTCTACTTCTAATGGCTTTATCGATTCTTTTTTAATGGGAATGATTTCTTTTTCATAAACAGACATCAAAATGGTATCTTTTTCTGCTAACAATTCACTTGATTGTGGATTCTGAAATTCTAGAAAACCATTGTTGTTGAAGAAAAATGTACTGTTTTTTTGAAGTATATTATTTTCCTTGAGTTCAATCACTGCAAAAACGTAATCTTTCTGCTTTACTTTACCAAAGTTTATATCTTTTATACTTCCGACATGAATTCCCAAAAAATAGATTGGATGACCTATCTCAAGGTTGCGTCCGTTTTCCATTTGAATAACATAATTATATTGAGATTCGTTATTACAAGCGAACAACAGACTTGCTACCAGACATAACACGATATAATTGATTTTTTTTAGCATTGATACAAATGTATCTACTTTTCATCAATTGCAAAATTTTTAGTGAAGTAAAATGTAGAAACAAAAAAAAGCCAATCTAAATTAATAAATTGGCTTTTTGATAATAATATAAATCTAACTTAAGCTTCGTCTTTCTTTTCTTCTTCAGCAGGTGCTTCTTCAACAGGAGTTTCTGCTACAGGAGTTTCAGCAACTTCCTCAACAGCTGGAGTTTCTTCTACTGCTGGTGCTTCTGCTACTACTTCTTCAGTAGTTTCTTCTGCTGCAACTTCAACCTCAGCAACTTCTTCTACTGGTGTATTCGCTGCTGCAATTGCTGCTGCACGCTCTTCATTTCTTTTCTTTTCAGCGGCAAATTGTGCATTTGCTTTATCTTGTGCTGCTTTGTCTAAAGTAGAAACTTTAGTATCGATAATGGCTCTTTTCTCATTTTTCCAAGCTTCAAATTTAGCATCTGCTTGTTCTTGAGTTAAAGCACCTTTAGTAACTCCTTTAGCCAAGTGATTTTTGTACAATACTCCTTTGTAAGAAAGGATTGCTCTTGCTGTGTCAGTTGGTTGTGCTCCTACAGAAATCCAATAGAAAGCTCTATCTTCATTCAAATCGATAGTTGCAGGATTTGTACAAGGATTGTACGTACCAATTTTCTCGATGAATTTACCATCTCTTTTTGATCTAGCGTCAGCCGCTACAATGTGGTAAAAAGGTTTTCCTTTTTTTCCGTGTCTTTGCAATCTTAATTTAGTTGCCATTTTTTATTAGTTTTAAAAGGGTCCAAAACCCTGTTAAATAAGTCAGAATGTCCTTCATCCTGCTTTTTCGGGCTGCAAATATCAGTTTATTTTTTGAATAGACAAAATATTTTTAAGAAATTTTAAACAAATCAGGAGATTCTTTAAATACTTAAAACAAAAAAAGCCTTTCAAAATTTTGAAAGGCTTTTTGAGTTGTATTTAATTTTGGTTTTATTAGTTGTTAACTGGTCCAGCAGGATCTTTAACTGGAGTAGCTTCTGTAGCAGGGTTCAACACTTCACCTTTAATTCTAACTACAGCGTTAGGAGCATTAGAAGCATTAGAAGTAATTGTCACAGATTTGTTAATCAGACCAATTCTCTTAGTGTCATACTTAACTTTGATAGAAGCAGAAGCACCTGGAGCAATTGGAGTTTTTGGCCATTCTGGAACTGTACATCCACAAGAACCTTTAGCGTTTTCGATAGTTAATGGAGCAGTACCAGTATTTGTAAAAACAAACTCACATTCTCCATTAGCATGTTGCTCTATTTTTCCATAATCATGTACTTCATTTTTGAAAGTGATTTCTGCACCACCGATTTTTACATCTTGTGCATTTACATTAAATGCTAAAGTTGCCATTAACATTAATCCGAAAGTAAAAATTGCTTTTTTCATTTTTATTGATTTTTTAAGGTTTATTAATTTCTATACCACAAATATATCTCGTAATTTTTTAGACTTGCATATCTTTAACAAATCATTAACAGATATATTATTTTTAACGTAACAATAACTGTCAAAAAATATGCCAACGAATGATATACTTTTATTATTTATCAGATGTGCTTAAAATATGAGATTTTAAATTGTCATGAAATTCGTTAAGGCATTTTTCATGGTATTTGGGATATAATTTTTTGTCTCTAAATTTATTTCCACTGTAAAAGTAACTTTGATGAACAATTCTTGTCGTGGAATCAATTTCTAAAAAGGTAAGTGTTTGCATTCCCTTTGACTTATTTTCTGCGCCATAGGTAAACTCAATTATTCTATTTTCTTGGGAAATTTTAGTGATTTCAAAATTAACCGGAATTTTTAAAAATCGAATTATTTTTAGTTTCAATTCATAAATAGTACCAACTTCTGGAGAAGGCACGAATGCATCTTTTCTTATATATGCACTTGTATCTTTTTGTGAATAGGCTTCTTTAAATTTATTAAGCGGTCCAGACCACATTTCCTTAGCAGAAATTTGTGTATATGCTTCCCATACTTCATTGATATCGGCATTTACATTGTAAACTTTTTCATGATGGTAAAAATTTGAAAAATCTTGGTTGGGCAAACAACTAACATTAAAATTTCTAAACTTTTCTTTCACCGAATATTTTCTCTTTTCAATTTTACTTAAAATCTTTTCATTTGAAGCACAAGAACTAACTAAAGATAAAGTACCAATAATGATAATAGAATAAAAAACACAGTTCTTTTTAAGTCTCATTGCAAACTTTTGTATTTGTGACAATAAGTCAAATGATCATTTACCATACCTGTGGCTTGCATGTGAGCGTAAACTACTGTTGGTCCAACAAATTTAAACCCCTTTAACTTTAAATCTTTACTTAATTTTTGAGCAATTTCTGAAAAAGGAGGTATTTCACTCATTTTAGCAAAACTATTTTGAATGGTTTGATGATTTGTAAAGCTCCAAATATAATTACAAAATGAGCCATTTTCTTTTTGTATTTTAGTAAATTGAATAGCATTGTTCACGGCTGCTTCTATTTTATTTCGATGTCTTATGATACCTTCATTTTGAACTAATTCGTTGATTTTTAAAACATCATATTTCGCAATTTTATGGAAATCAAAATTATCAAATGCTTTTCTGAAATTCTCTCTTTTTTTTAGAATGGTATGCCAACTTAATCCTGCTTGAAAAGTTTCTAACAGTAAAAATTCAAACATTTTTGCATCCTCTTTTACTGGAACACCCCATTCATTATCATGATAGTCTCTATAAAGGTCATCTTTTTCACACCAGTCACATCTTTGTTTCATAGCAAACAAAAGTATTATAAAAAATTAAAAGATATATTATTCAGCACCCATCATTTTCCCAAATTCTTCGGTTGTCATTTTTTGATACCCGTCAGGAATTTTAGAAAGGTTTTTATCTACAGGTTCTTGAGATACAGACTTTGCTTTGTAAGTAATGGTCATCCCTTGAGTTTCTATAACGTATTCTAGAGGGTATCCATTCAAGCCTGGAAATTGAGTATTTAATTCTTTAGGCAAATCTTCTGTATAATATATCTCTACAATTTGATTGTTTTCTTGATTTTCTGCAGAAACAGTATAGATTGCTTTTTTGCATTTATAACCAGCAATAGTTTTAGTTTCTTCAGTAATTTTAATATCTTTTTTGATTTCTTTTTCTTCTACGCCTTCTGAAGTAATGGCGATTTTTTGCCCCATCAAATTCATCAGAATCGTTGTGATTTTAGTTTTCAAATTAGTAATTACTATTTGATCTCCCAAACCAGTTTTTTGCTCAGTTCTTGTAAATCCTTTTCCTATATATACTGACATCTCCGTTGCCAACATCGCTCTTTGGGCTTCATAAGCCTCTGGCAAATCGTAATCCATAGAATAAACGATTTTTCCTGTAAATCCACCTCCAGCAAAAAGCATTACGTTCAACATTAAAATTGAACATAGCGTTAAAATTTGTTTTTTCATTTTATAAATTTTTGATTTTGGAATAAATAAGATTGATTTTCAAAGAAAAAATAAAAGTTTTATTCTATGATTTGATTGAATATCTCTTGCATTTGAAACAACATCTGTTCCAAACTCACTTCTTTGAAACCTTCTGGAACTATAAATACAGATTCGTCAATTTTTGATTGATTGATACTATCTGCTCTAAAATTCATTACCAGTCCATACTGAGACACTTCGTATCCCAACATTACATCAGGTAATTCATTAAATTGATTGCACCAGTTACTATTTTCAATGCCTATTTTTTTAGATGTATATATTTCAGCATCATAACCATCTGCTAAAGTACTATAAACTGCCATATGCTTTTCGCAAAACAAACCTGCCAAACTATCTGTTGTTGGTACTTTCAATAAATCTGGAACTGGAAAAGTTGTGAGCATTGTATCTGTCGAATTCTTATCCAAACGTGCATAAATATGTTTAGAACCAAAATCCAACATTAAGATTAATTCTTTCTTTTTGCAATCTGAAATAAGCGTAGTAGTGAATAATCCTCCTTTGGTAACTGTATTCTTGTAAATATTGTTTTTGAATTCCATTGTCATAATGTCTGGCAACAAAACGACCATAAAATCATCTTTATAATATGGATAAGTGATACTATAATAAATTGTACCTTCAGAAATTACTTTTTCCTCTTGATTATCTTCAACATCATTTCCACAACTAACAAACGTTAAAGCAAAAAATACCACACTGAACATCAATACATTACAAACACTACTAATACGAACAAACATCTATCTTGTCTTAGTTTTTACACAGTTAATCGACAAATATAGTTTTTTTTTTGATATTCTAATTTTTATTCATAAAAAAACTTTGATTATAATTTTTTCATTTAAAAAAACATTTTCAATATAATATTCACCCCCAAAACAATTGGTAAGTTTATCTTTGCAACAGTTAAAATGATTTAAATAAGATTTTGCACAATGAGTAAGCCATCCATTCCAAAAGGAACAAGAGATTTTCTACCTGCTACAATGGTGAAAAGAAACTATATTTTTAGTACAATAAAAAAATCGTTTATCAAATTTGGTTTTCTCCCAATAGAAACACCTTGTATGGAAAATACCAGTACACTAATGGGAAAATATGGCGAAGAAGGCGACAAGTTGATTTTTAAAATATTAAACAGCGGTGATTTTTTGAGTAAAGTGGATGAGCAATCACTTTCTGAAAAAAATAGCAATGGGATTTTAAGTCAAATCTCCGAAAAAGCACTTCGCTATGATTTGACAGTTCCTTTTGCAAGATTTGTGGTGCAAAATCAAAATGAGATCGCATTTCCTTTCAAAAGATATCAAATTCAACCAGTATGGAGAGCAGATAGACCTCAAAAAGGAAGATACAGAGAGTTTTACCAATGTGATGCTGATGTGGTAGGTTCGGATGCTTTGATTTATGAAGTGGAATTGGTTCAACTTTTTGATGAAGTGCTTTCCAACTTGGGAATAAAAGATTTTACTATTAAAATAAACAATAGAAAAATACTAAGCGGTATTGCTGAAATTACTGGAATGAGTGATAAAATTATCGACATCACTGTTGCTATAGACAAACTGGATAAAATCGGAGCAGAAGGTGTAATCAAAGAACTTCGTGAAAAAGAAATTCCTGATAGTGCCATCGATAAGATCAAACCTTTGTTTGAATTGAAAGGCAACAATTCTGAAATTATTGAAGTGATGAAAAGAATGCTTTCAAATTCAGAAATGGGTATGAAAGGTATTGAAGAATTGGAATATGTTTTTGAAAAAATAAACCTTTTGGGTCTTGAAAATGCAATTTTAGAATTTGATGTTACTTTGGCGAGAGGATTAAACTATTATACAGGTGCCATTTTCGAAGTAAAAGCCAACAATGTAAGTATTGGAAGCATTTGCGGTGGAGGAAGATATGATGATTTAACAGGAATTTTCGGACTTAAAGGAATTTCTGGTGTAGGTATTTCATTTGGCGCTGATAGAATTTATGATGTAGTGGAGGAGTTACAGTTATTTCCTTCATTTAGTTCTGAAACAACTCAATTATTATTGATTAACTTTGGAGAAGATGAAAACAAATCACTTCAAATTCTGAATCAATTTAGAAAATCAAATATCAATACAGAACTGTATCCTACTGATGCAAAACTGAAAAAACAAATGAGTTATGCCGATGCGAAAAACATCCCTTATGTATTATTTTTAGGAGAAGAAGAATTGAAATCGGGTTCTTTTAACATGAAAAATATGGTTTCTGGAGAACAAACTCAAATGAACATCATAGAAATTATAGAAAAATTAAAACCATAATTCCAACTATGATTTTAAACAAATCAATTATATTTTTTGTATTTTTCTTTTTGCCAAATTTCTTTTTTTCGGCTATTTCTCCACATTTCAAGGAAGCCATACAAAGAGGTTATGAAATTATAGAAGGCGATAAAGTGGTAATGCCAGATGGAACAATTTGCAATATCAAAGATTTTAACGAAGGTACTTGTGGAAAAGAATGGTTTGATAAAGAGTATTGCATACCTGAGGGAAAATATGTTTGGGATGAAGATAAATGTTGTGAAGGACTAGCCACTTATTTGCCGGAGGAAGTTTCTGGTCAAGCAACTTGTCAACCTATTGATGATTCTTGGTTTACGAGTAAAACTTTAATGTATTTCTTCTTGGGAGTACTCATACCTCTAGGTTTATTCGTATTTTTGGCAATTAAAGCAAAAACTAACCTTTCAAAAAATAATTCCTAAAATAAAATGTGCGGTTTAAACGGAATATATAATATTAGAAAACTCAATAATGCGTCAGATCTCATTTCCAAAATGAACCTTGCTTCCCAACACAGAGGACCTGATTATTCTGGTGTTTATTCAGATGAGCAGATTGTCTTGGGGCATAATAGACTTTCCATTATCGATTTACAGCCCAGTTCGCATCAGCCTTTTGTTTCTAATGACGGAAATTTGGTCTTGGTGTTTAATGGCGAAATATACAATTACCTTGAAATCAAGAAGATTCTTAAAGATTACGATTTCAAAACCAATAGTGATACAGAAGTAATCATTGCAGCTTATCAAAAATGGGGAAAAGCGTGTGTCAATCATTTCAATGGAATGTTTGCATTTGCTATTTGGGACAAAGCAAAACAAAATTTATTTATTGCTCGAGATAGACTCGGCATCAAACCTCTTTATTATTACGATAATTTTGAGCAATTTGCTTTTTCATCGGAAATGAGAAGTTTGTTGACATTGCCATTTATCGAGAAAAAAATAAACGAAGATGCATTGGTAGATTATCTATCTTACGCTACTGTTCATGCGCCAAGAACCATTGTAAACGGTATTCAAATGTTGATGCCAGGACACTATTTAGAACTGAACGAAGACGGGATCAAAACAACACAATATTGGAATATCAATATACATTATAACAGCGCTAGTATCAACCAAAGTTATGATGAAGTAAAAACCAAAACCAAAGAATTACTGATGAAGTCGGTAGAGCGAAGATTGGTTGCAGATGTTTCTTTTGGTGTATTTTTGAGTGGAGGAATAGACAGTAGTGCATTGGTGGCTTGTATGTCCAAAGTTACTGAAAAACCAATTAAAACATTCTCCATCACATTTGATGAAAGTGAGTTTTCGGAAGCTAAATATGCTCAAATGATTGCCGATAAATATCAAACAGAGCACACCGAAATTCGTTTAAAACCTGAAGACTTTCTAAAAGACTTACCCGAAGCTATAAAAAGTATGGATCATCCTAGTATGGACGGTCCCAATTCTTACATTGTCTCCAAAGCAACTAAAAATGCTGGTGTAACTATGGCTTTAAGCGGTTTGGGAGGTGATGAAATTTTTGGAGGATATGATATTTTCAAAAGGTCAATGAAATTGCTAGATAAAAAGTGGGTAATGTCTTTTCCAGTTATGTTTAGAAAAGCATTTGGAAGTGTATTGAAAATCACAAAACCGGGAATTGCTTCTGACAAAATTTACAAAACACTTACAAGTAAATATTTAGAATTACCCTACTACTACCCTATCAACAGGGAGATAATGGATGAAAAAACGTTACACAAAACTTTAACATTTCATGACTATCCTGAAAACAGCGTTCACGAAATTCTCCAAAATGGAATAGGCGTGGGAGCTTTAGGTGCAAAAGTTCCTTTTTTGAGTCGAGTTTCTTTTGCAGAAATCAACACTTATATGCAAAATGTGCTATTAAGAGATACCGATCAAATGAGTATGGCCCATGCATTGGAAGTTAGAGTTCCTTTTTTAGATCACGAATTGGTTGAATATATTTACGGTGTAAATGACGATTATAAATATCCATCTACGCCAAAAAAATTATTAGTAGAATCCCTAGGAGATTTGTTACCAGACGAAATTGTAAATCGTCCCAAGATGGGCTTTACTTTACCTTGGGAAGTATGGATGAAAAATGAACTAAAAAGTTATTGTAAAGAAGGATTAGATTTCTTAAAGAATACAAAGTCTTTCGAAGAAAGAGCTATTGATGATATTTGGTTGAAATTTTTGAGTGGAAGTTCAAAAGTAACTTGGTCAAGAGTTTGGCATTTGGTGGTTTTGGGGCACTGGCTCAAAGAAAACAATATTGAAGCTTGATCCGAAAAAAACTTATATTATTTGTCGATTGGTTCACGCCCGCTTTTAAAGCAGGCGGTCCCATTACATCTTTGAGAAATCTTTCTTTGGCATTACAAAAAGAGTTTGAAATTTATGTAGTAACCAGTGATAGAGATTTGGGAGATTCATCACCACTAAAGGGTATCAAAACAAATGTTTGGGGAGATATTGAACAGTTTAAAGTAATTTATTTATCTCCTGAAGAACAGACTTCTCAGAAATATTTATCCATTTTTGCAGAAATAAAACCAGATTTCATTCACCTCAACAGTTTATTCTCAAAAAAATTCACACTTTTACCTCTTTCAACTTTTAAGAAAAAAACAACCCCAATTTTCATTTGTCCAAGAGGAATGTTTGGTGAAGCATCATTAAAAATTAAACCTTTCAAAAAGAAAATATTTTTTACTTATGCAAAGTTGAAAGGAATATTCAAAAATGTTGTTTGGCATGGTACTTCTGAACAAGAAATAAAAGAAATAAAAGGGATTTTGGGTAATAAAATTAAATTTTCGGTAGCTCCCAATTTTTCATACTTACCCAAAGAAAACGAACATTATCTCAAAAAAGAAAAAGACTTTTTAAACATCATTTGTGTGGGACGAATTTCGCCCATAAAAAATATTGATTTTGTCATTAAAGTTCTGAAAGATATAAAATCAAATGTAGTTTGTAAAATTATTGGACCAGTAGAAGACTACCTTTATTTTCAAGAATGTAAAGATTTGGCTCAAAAATGTCCCCAAAATATTCAAATTGAATTTATAGAAGGCATTTCACATCAAGAACTTGACATCCTTTATGTATCCAGCCATCTTTTTATATCGGCAACAAAAAACGAGAATTTTGGACACAGCATCATAGAATCTCTAGGTCATGGATGTCCTATTATCATTAGCGATAAGACGCCTTGGAAAAATTTAACTTTAAAAAATGTAGGATTTGATTTACCTTTATCCCCAGAAAAATTCGTTGATGCCATTCAGTACTTTTCGGAGATGGATCATGAAACCTTTCTAAAACACAGAATTGCAAGCCGAAAATTTGCAGAAGAAATATATCACTCTGATGATACCCTAGCAAAATATCATCGTTTATTTAGTATTGAGTAATGAACACAACAGATTTATCCCAATTTGACAATAGTTGGTATCAACCAGGAGGAAAATTCAAAAGAGCAGTTTGGTTTATGATTAACGCTTGCATCATGCAGAGCAGATGGATTCCATTTTCTAACTTCAAAGTATTTTTACTAAGCATTTTTGGTGCAGAAATGGGTGACAATATTGTTATAAAACCCAATGTAAATATCAAATATCCTTGGAATTTGAAAGTAGGTGACAATACTTGGATTGGCGAACAAGTTTGGATAGACAATCTAGGAATGGTAGATATTGGTATGAATGTTTGCATCTCTCAAGGCGCTATGCTCCTTTGTGGAAATCACAATTACAAAAAAATAGCCTTTGATTTGATTGTGGGTAAAATAACATTGGAAGACGGTGTATGGATTGGGGCGCATAGTGTAGTTTGTCCAGGTGTTAGATGCAAATCTCATTCTCTACTGGCTGTAAATTCTGTTGCAACAAAAACACTAGAAGAATATACTATTTACCAAGGAAATCCTGCTGTTGCAACTAAAGAAAGAATAATCAAAGAGTAGTTTTTTTTTGTAAAATGAGATTTTTCCTATCAAGAAATACTCATTTTTGAATTACGATTTCACACTTACAGTTTTAAATTCAAAAACATATTTAGTTTGTCCCTTATTTTTGAACAACTCGAATTTACCTTCTAATTGTTCTGAAAATTTCTATCAATGAAGTTCCAAAATGGTCACTATTTTCATTCTCTATCCAATTTCCATTATCGGCATAAACCAACTCCACTAAGTTAGCAGGTCCTCAATCTGGAACTGTAAATATTGAAATATTTGATTACACTGGAAAATTAGTTTATAGAAAAGAAATGGACATGTTGAAAGGAACAAATAAATATCAAATAGACATTTCAGAATATGCACGCGGTATTTATCATGTAAGGCTTAATAATACTGAATTGAACTTTATGGAATCTATCAAAGTTATTAAGCAATAACTTTAAATTTATACTCTTTATAAAAAGGCGTTTTACTTTTGTTAACTTCTAAAAATACAAGTAAAACGCCTTTCCTATTTTCATATATTCTTCTGTATATTCGTGTCTTTTAAAACCCGTTTCGATTGTGAGTGTGGAAGATTCAACTTCGCTTTCTTGTTTCGAAAATTCTAAAAGAAGTCTGTGGGCATTTTTATTAGGGTTTGGAAAAACTTTACAAATTCTTTTTGAAAATAAATCCAATTCCTTTGCGCTTTCTATTGCATTGAGTCCATTTTCATAGGGTAAAATTAAAGATACACTCCCCTTTTCTGATAAATGTGATTTTGCAAACGATAATATATCTGAGTAATGAAGACTCTCAGTATGTCTTGCTTTTATCTTTGCATCATTAAGATTCAATTGACTATTTTCAAAAAATGGCGGATTGGAAACAATGACATCGTACTTGTTTTCAGTTTTAAAATCTTGCAATCTTTTGTTGTGTAATAGAATTCTTCGTTTCCAAGAATCATCCAATTGATTTATATTAAATGCGGCATCTATTAATGCACCTTCATCAATTTCTAGGGCTTCTATATTTGCATAAGGATTCTTCTGAGCGCACATTATTCCGATTACGCCTGTACCAGTTCCTATGTCTAAAATATTATTCGCATTTTCAGTATTTACCCAACAACCTAAAAGTGTACCATCGGTACCAACTTTCATTGCGGTATGCTCATCACGAATAGAAAACTGTTTATAGCGAAACACGCAACTTAGTTGATTTTTGTAATTTCAGTATAACCTACTAAATTTCCTTTTTTATCAAAATCTTCAGTTTTTACAACCCCTACTCCTTCTGAAAGGTAAGTGATACTTTTAGATTCAGATTTAGCAAACCCCATTTTCACAAAAGTAGTCTGTTCTATTTTGAAGCATTCAAAAGTTCCTGCTTCAGTAGTTATGCTTTCTTTACTCAAGACTTTTCTGTCTTTAATTTCACTTTGCATTGACATTACTTGAATACCATTCATTTTGGCTGTCATAGTCATTTCACAAGGCTTTAATTCCATCCCTACTGAAAGATCTTTTGGGAATTCCATATCTCCCATTTCCATATTCACTTCGATATTTTCCATTCCTTGCATTTCCATTTGTTTGGTCATTTCAGGACTCATAAACATATCCATACTCATATTCAAATTTCCATTATCGCAGGTGATGGTATATTCAGATTCTACTTTATCTTTCTCTTTTACATCCAGCATTTCCATTTTTATTTTGGCTTGATTTCCTTTGGATGAATTTGATTTTTCGATTATTGTATTCTTAATTTTCCCTTCTTGCTTTCCTTTCTTGTCATAACTTGTCATTTCCCAAGTTGTACCTTCAACAAAATCGAAGTATAAAGTACAGTCTTGAGCTTTGATAACCAAAGAAGTAAAAAAGATTAATAATCCTAGAATTGTGGTTTGAATTTTCATATTATAAATAATTTAAGTACAAAGTTGGTAATTCCAATTATGATATACAAAACTTTAAAACAAAAAAGAGCAATAAATGCTCTTCAAGGTAATATAAGATAAGTGATTTATTCTTTATCTATTATCAATTTCCGAAACCCCTTTGAATTTCGCTGGATTCCATTTAAAAACTTGTTCATCAAGCGTTACGTTAGGTGTGAATGTATCGACAGTAAACATAATTAATACATTTTCTTTAGTTTTGATTACCGCTTTTGTAATACTATTCTTTTTGGAATCAACTGTAATGATTACAGTGTGATATTTGCTATTTTTAGTATCTATTGGATGCAATTTAATTTCGTGCACATCAGCAGAGATTTCTTTGCTGTATTGGTATTTGAAATTATCTTCCCAAATTGTTAAAATTTCACTTGGATTAATTCCTCCATCAATGTCCTTTAGGTTATCAATGTAACACTCATTTTCATCTACTAAATATGTCCAAACTGTTTTACCATCACTATAAACTTTTCTATCTTCCGTTTCATAAAAATATTTACCATCTTTTATTTTAGCGACACCAGATTGAGAAGAATTCATTTCTCCGCCTTTAACTACCAATTTAAAATTTACAGAAAGTGTTTTGTAATTTTTACTTTCAGCACTGATTTTATCTAAAATCTTTTTTGCTTTTTCTACTGGATCTTCTTCTTGAGTTTGTGCTTGAAAACCAAAACTAATAGTTCCGAGTAATAATAATGTGAGTATTTTTTTCATTTTGATAAGTTATTTCTTTAAATAAATGGTTAAAAAAGTTTACAACAAACCTTTCTCTTTGAGGTTTTGCAAAAACTGTTCCAAAGCAAAAACATCTTGAACATACACCTCTCTTGGTTTACTTCCTTTATGAGGACCAATCAGTCCAGTAGCTTCCATCTGATCGATAATTCTTCCTGCCCTGTTGTATCCTATTTTTAATTTTCTTTGAATATTTGATGCCGAACCTTGCCCCGCATTCACAATTATTTCTGCTGCATCAGAAAATAATGGATCTAAACTTTCGTCCAATTCTTTGGAACTTCCTCCATCTCCATCCAATTCTGGCTCAGGCAACAAATGCGCATCTGGATACGCTCTTTGCGAACCAATATACTCTGTGATTGCATCAACTTCTGGTGTATCCACAAATCCACATTGCAATCTTATCAATTCATTTCCTGGAGAAAATAACATATCACCTCTACCAATTAATTGGTCTGCTCCTCCAGCATCCAATATGGTTCTAGAATCTATTTTAGATGTTACTCTAAACGCAACTCTTGAAGGGAAATTGGCTTTAATTATTCCTGTAATTACATTTACAGAAGGTCTTTGAGTGGCAACTATCAAGTGAATTCCGATGGCTCTTGCTAACTGTGCTAGACGTGCAATAGGCATTTCTACTTCCTTTCCAGCAGTCATAATTAAATCTGCAAACTCATCAATAACGAGAACAATATAAGGTAGATATTCGTGTCCGTTTTCGGGATTAAGTTTTCTAGCAACAAATTTAGCGTTGTACTCTACAATGTTTCTCACCATCGCATCTTTGAGCATTTCATATCTGTTGTCCATTTCGATACAAAGACTGTTTAGCGTTGCTACAACTTTCGAAACATCTGTAATAATCGCATCTTCTTCTCCAGGTAATTTTGCCAAAAAGTGTCTTTCAATTTTATTGAACAATGTCAATTCGACTTTCTTTGGATCAACTAAAACAAACTTAACTTGAGAAGGATGTTTTTTGTATAAAAGAGAAACTAAAATAGCATTCAACCCAACAGATTTTCCTTGTCCTGTAGCACCAGCCATCAGTAAGTGAGGCATTTTGGCTAAGTCTGCTATAAAAGTTTCGTTGGAAATCGTTTTCCCTAAAGCAACTGGCAACTCCATCTTACTGTTCTGAAACTTATCTGATGCTATTAATGTTCGCATAGAAACAATATCAGGACTTGAATTAGGAACTTCAATTCCAATAGTTCCTTTCCCTGGCATTGGCGCTATAATTCTGATTCCTAAAGCGGCTAAATTCAAAGCAATATCATCTTCCAAATTTTTAATCTTGGAAATTCTAACACCTGGAGCAGGAACAATTTCATACAAAGTAACTGTAGGTCCAATCGTTGCTTTGATTTTAGAAATCTCGATGTTATAATTTTGAAGTGTATCAATGATTTTGTTTTTGTTGAGTTCCAACTCTTCTTTATTCATTTGAATACCGCCTCCACCGTAATCTTCTAATAAATCTATACTTGGTAATTTATAGCTAGAAAGTTCTAGTTTAGGATCATAAGGACCAAATTCTTTTACCAAATCTCTCATTTCCCCATCTGCCAAAACTACCTCTTCATCAGGAATAGTGACTTCAAAATCTTCTTCATTTTCAGAAGTTGCTTCAGTTTCAACTTTCTCTTCTTCAACTTTGATTTCCTCTGGTTCTAGAACGGTTTCTTCCAATTCTAGTTCTAAGCCGTTAGACGTTTCTTCTACCACTTCATTTTCCTCTTTTTCGTCTAAATCTATGGTTTGGAAATCACATCTTTTTGGATTTGTTCGTTTTTAAGACACTATTTGTAACAGGAATGGATTCAGTTTCGTCTTCTACTTCAATTGACTTACTTTCAAACCTTTCTTTTATCCAATCAAACGAGGGGTTAAAGAGCACTACAACACCAATAAAACCAGTAAACAAAACAAAGAAAACAGAACCTACCATTCCAAATGCACCTTTTGTCCAGAGTATAATTTGTTCGCCAAACAATCCTCCCATAAAATCATAAGGAACATCAAAAAGCAAAGCGAAGAACATACTAAACCAAACCATTGAAACAAAACCAATTTTGATAGTTTTAAAAAGCGGTAGTAATTTGATTTTGAAAAGAACTCTAACCCCCAGTATAATCAAGTAAAAAGGTATAAATACTGAAGATAACCCAAACCAAATTTTCAAAAATTGATGCGCTGTAATTGCTCCAAATTTACCTAGCCAATTAGCTACTTCTTCTTCGCTATCGAAGATAAAACCGAATGATTTTCCATCGATAATACTCGCATCATTTTTCCAAGTAAAGAGGTATGAAATAATCGCAACAAATGCAAACAGACCAAATAAAATGCACAACAACCCAAAAGTTTTGTGCAATCTTTCATCGGCAAAAAAAGACTTCACCTTGAAAAAAAAACCGGTTGTTTTCTTTTCTCTAGTTTTCTTAGTTTTAGTTTTTTCTTCTTCTTTATATTGATTTCGCTTTGCAGCCATTTATTATCACAATTTAACTCAACAAAATTAATGAGTATTGGATAGTATATGATTTTTACAAACAAGTATTATACACTATCTAATGTTAGCAAACAAAAACGGTATGTAACTTTCTAACTAATAACTAACTAACTAACTAACTAACTAACTAACTAACTAACTAACTAACTAACTAACTAACTGCCTCATTCCTTCGTAAGCCACAATAGCTACAGCATTGGCAAGATTTAAACTTCTAATGTTTTCGTTCATCAGAGGAATTTTGTAAATATGTTCAAGGTTTTGCGCTATGATAGATTTATCTAAGCCCACTGATTCTTTTCCAAAAACCAAAAAAAGTTCATCTTCAAAAGGGATTTCGAAATGAGTTTTGGTACCATGACTTGAAAGGAAAACCATTTTTTTATCAATGTTTTCTTTAAAAAAAGCATTTACATTTTCGTAATACTTTACTTCCAAATGTTGCCAATAATCCAAACCTGCTCTTTTGAGTCGTGAGTCATCAATTTCGAATCCAAATGGTTTTACCAAATGCAATCGAGCTCCAACTCCCAAACATAATCTACCGATATTCCCGGTGTTATTTGGTATTTCTGGTTCGATTAAAACAATGTTGAGCGGCATGGTGTATTTTTAGCAAAGGTAATCTGTTTTTTTTGATAACTTTGAATCGAATCTTAAAAGCTCATTAAATGTCAAAAATCTATTTTCAAAAAGACTTTATAACTTTCTTCGAAGAATTGGAACAAAATAATCACAAAGATTGGTTTGATGTGAATAGAAATAGATATCACGAAGTCATCAAAGCGCCTTTTGAAAATTTTGTAAAAGATTTAATTCTTTCTGTCCAAAAGATAAATCCTAAAATTGAAATTCCATACAATAAAGCCATTTTTAGAATCAATAGAGACGTTAGATTTTCTAAAGATAAAGCACCATATAAACTCAATAGATCTGCATTGATTTCACCAAACGGGACTAAGGACAAAACCTTCCCTGGAATGTATTTTGAAGTGAACAAAAATGGAATTCATGTTTATGGCGGTTTGTATATGCTAGATGCTAAACAAGTACAAAGCGTAAGAGAAGAAATATTAGATTACACGTCCCAGTTTCAAAAGATTTACAACAATTCAAAATTCAAAAAACACTTTCCTAAAATTCATGGAGAAGCAGCGAAGAGGATTCCAAAAGAGTTTCAAGAATTACAATCTGAGGAACCGCTTATTGCTCAAAAGAATTGGTATGTCAGTACTTCTTTACCTTTAGATTTACTTTACTCTGATAAATTATTAACTACATTGACTGATTTATATGCTGTTTTATATCCTTTTAATAAGTTTTTTGAAAGACCAATATCTATTGCTGAATAATTTCAGGTTTAATTGCTCGTAACATTTCTCTTTTACCCGGAGGACCAGGAATTCTTTCGACTCTAAACCCAGATGCCTGCAAATCTCTTCTCACTTGACCTTTGGCGCAATAGGTAACCAATACTCCATTAGGTTCTAGGTTATCAAACATTTTTTTAAAAATTTCTAATGACCATAACTCAGGTTGTTTATTGGGACTAAACGCATCGAAATAAATCAAATGAAAGCATTTTTTTTCTTGATGTTCTAATAAATCAATTTGTTTTTTGGTAATCGAAAACTGTTTGGTAATTTGATTTTTGATTTCCCAATCTGTTTGGTGCATTTTAAGGAGTATATCAGATTGGTTTATCTTTTGAAGATAATTAAGTTTAGAAATTACATCTAATGGAATCGGATACTTTTCATAAGTCTCGTAGTCAATAGACAGGTTTTCAAATTTTTCGATGGTATCAAAAGTTAGAAATGCATTAAGTCCAGTTCCAAAGCCAATTTCTAATATTTTTATATGTTCGATTTGAGTTTGAGCAATTAAATATTGTAATCCTGCATCGATAAAAACATGCATTGCTTCTTGAATGGCTCCATGTGTGGAATGATATGTTTCATCCAAGATAGAGTTTCTTAATGTATCAGATCCATCATTAGACTTTATAATTTCGAAGTTTATCATTGAAAGAGGTTCTTTTGTCATCTAAATACAAAGATTGTAATAATATAGACAACTATGCAAATTATTTGTCGTCTATATAAGTAAGAGATAACTCAAAAAAAAAGCAAGCAATACGTTCATCGAACATTGACTTTGTTTTTTTGAGTTGTCTAAATCATAAGATTTAATAGCAAAATTGCTATTCTACCCTTCAAAGCCAAAGCATTTTATGTTTTGGCTTTTTTGGTTTAATAAACTTGTATCACTAACCCTTTTAGATATTCACTTTCTGGGTGAAAAATATTTATGGGATGATCTGCCGGTTGGTGTAATTGGTGTAAAATTCTTACTTTCTTCCCTACTTCAATTGCAGCAGCAAGTATGGCTCCATGAAACAAGTCTTTAGTCACAACTTGCGAACAAGAAAACGTAAATAGTATTCCTCCAGAATGTAATTGTTGAATCGCTCTGGCGTTGAGTCTTTTGTATGCTTGAATGGCTTTATGTCTGGCACTTTGATGTTTTGCAAATGCAGGAGGATCCAAAACAATAATATCATAAGTTTCTTCTAAATCTCTAATGTATTTTACAGCATCTGCAACAATAGATTGATGTTTAGATCTGAATTCTGGCATTAAATCTAAATTCTTCTCCACCAATTCAATCGCTTTTTTGGAACTGTCCAAAGAATGCACTTCTTTTGCGCCATGTTTCAATGCAAACATTGAGAATCCTCCGCTATAACAAAATGTATTGAGTACTTTTTTACCTTTAGAATATTCGCCTAAAAGTTTTCTGTTTTCTCTTTGATCGATAAAAAAACCTGTTTTTTGTCCAGTTTCCCAATCAATAGAGAAAGAAACTCCGTATTCCAAACCACTTTTCACAGCGTTTTCCTCACCAAATAAATAACCATTTTCAGGCTGAATGTCTGCTTTGAAAGGTAAAGTTTCTCCACTCTTGTCATAAACAGCGAGCAAATATTTTCCAAGCGATTTTTTAAGACAGTTGGCAATTGTTGTTCTCATTTGCCACATTCCAATAGAATGACATTGAAGAATGGCTGTACCATTATACATATCAATAACCAATCCTGGCATCCCATCTCCTTCTGCATGACAAAGTCTGAAAATATTGGTTTCAGCATTATCAATAAATCCTATGCTTTTTCTAGAAGCAACCAACTCATCAATTCTTTTTTGCCAATATTTATCGTCAATTTTGTTTTGAAATTCTGTTTCAAAAATTCTGATTGAAATCGAACCAATTTGAAAATGTCCATGACCTAAAAAAATATCCTCAGCACTAAAAACATCTACGAGTGTTCCTTCTTCTAAATTATCAGTAGGTGTATAAATTGCACCAGAAAAAACCCATGGGTGCTTTCTGAGGAGTGAATGTTCTTTGCCTCTTTTGAGAATAATTTTAGTATTGGCTTGCATTATCATTTAATTTGTGGCAAAGATAATTTAAATTGGAAGAAGATTTGGAACAAAAGAAAAATCTAGTTTAAAAATAAACAGTCGGGAAACTCAAAAAAATCATTTAATCACATCACTGTATAACTAAAATTTCCTTCTCTATTTTCGCCCCAAATAAAGGCATAAGAGAAAATTTTCTGACCGTTAATTGCGTTATGATTCATTAATTCATTTTTTTGCGAAGGTGTTAAAGAAATTCTTTGTGTTTTTCCTTTGTAAGCAATAAATTTCGTTTCGGAATTTAAAGATTTCGTTTCAATAATTTTGGCAAGAAAAGAAAAATACTCCATTACGTTTTCGTGCAATTGATTCTTGTCATTCAAAATGCTTTTGTAGCCTCCATCGCTGCTTTCACAATAAAAAGGTGCTGATTTTAAAAATTGCGAAGTTTGTTGTTTGATTCGAACTACTTTTTCTTCATTTAATTCATTCAAATAGGAAATCATTTGAGAAGTGACTTTTCCATTTCTTGACAATTCGGTAAACCAATTCCACCACAAAATTGCATTGTCTTTGAAATTACTTACAACAGAAGTATTCATAGCGTCATCAGCTCTTAAAAACAAATCGAGCAACGAGATATCTTTATGAAATTTGGTATTAAAATTAAAATCCAATGGGATTCCTTCTCTTTCTATAAGCGCTATGATAAAATGTAGCACTCCCAAAGGGTATTTACTCCTATAGGATTTCATTGGCGCGTGATGTCTGGGCAGAATTATATTGGGATTAATTTTATTTGAGTTGGATTTTAATTTTGTCCAATGCACCTCATCACAAGTTACAATATGCTGATCGATGCAAACAACTTTGGGGTCTGCTACAAACATATCGATATAAACGGCATCATAAATACTGTTTATTTTTTTTTGATTGATCCAAACGGCATTGTCGCTATTGCTAAACCCTACAATTTCACATCCTGCATATTTTTGAAGTAAAAGACCACTCAAAACCCCGTCAATATCTGTATTGATGATAATTTTATTGTTAATCTTTAGTAAGTCGATAATTGACATTTATTCTATTCTTATAAATTCTTTTACGACAAGAATTTCTCCTGTTTCTGATTGTTTAAAAATCAACTTTTGACCATTTTCTGCAAACTGTCCTTCCATTACTTTTAGATGATTGGCTCCAGTAAATGAAAATTCTACTATGTTTTTTTCAAATGTATAGGGTAATGATTTTGTGTCATTGCAATTTTGGACTTCTAAACAAGCTAATAAATATGGTATTGCTTTTTTTGGTTTTCTTCTTGATTTGTCTAGAATATATACATTTCCATCTTCTTTAAACAGATAATAATCATAGGATTTTTTTGAGTTTTCGAAATAAAACGCCCCTTTTATAGTTTGACCTTTAGAAACTTTTATCACGTGTTGACTCATGATGCTCTTGGCAGCAAAAATGAAGAACAATATGGAAATGGTTGTTTTCAAAAAATGATTAAAAAGGTTTATCTTATTGTAAAGTTATAAAAATAATTTGAACTCCTAAAGAGCTATATTATTCTTTCCAATCAAAAAGGTATTGATCATCATATTCAATTTGAAATTTTTGCATTAATTCAATGTATTCTTCTTTGAACGTTTTCTTTTTATGATGAATTTCTTGATTATTTATATATCCAATAACATTGTTCAATTGAGATTGAGCATAAGAAAATGCGCCAAAGCCTTCTTGCCAAAGAAATTTGCTTTTCAATAATTGATTTTCATTTATCCACTTCGAAGAATTTGCTTTAATATCTCTTACCAAATCTGATATTGAAATATCGGGTTTAATACTGACTAAAATATGTATATGATCGGAAGTTCCTCCGATTGCATAAACTTTTTGCTTTTTTCCATTTACAATTCCACAGATATATTTGTATAAATCATCTTTCCAATAACTATTGATGAGATTTTGTCTGTGTTTTACGGAAAAAACAATTTGAATATAAATTTGTGTATAGGTATTTGCCATAATTTTATGTCACCCCGCTGGGGTTTAAATATAATTTACCTTTTAAATTCTATTTCTATTTACCCCCTAAGGGGCTGTTATTAGTTTTCTTTTTATGTTATAATTTTTAAAACCAAATTATTATTTGAACTCCGTAGGAGTGTAAATATAATAGCAAAAATTTTGTGGGTATTCATAAAGCTCCGTAGGAGCGATACTTTTTCATAAAAATAAAACTGATTTCTTTTGGTTTTAAAACCCCACCGAACAACTAATTGCCTTGTGATCTGAAAGAATTTCTTTATGAGTGGTAAAGTCTGCGGATTTGAGTTTTGGGCTGAAAAAAATATAATCAATTCTATTTACAGGTAAAATATTGTTGAAAATATTCTCGCCAATATAAGTGCTTCCCATTCCATTTCCTGTTTTCACGAAAGCGTCTGTCAATTGTTTGGAAATTTGATGATATGCAAAAGAATTAGGTGTGTCGTTCAAATCGATACACAATATCACGGGATATTTTGATTTTTTAACTTCTTTCATCAATACATCAACTTGTTTACTTCTATTTATATACGCCTCGGACATTCTCTCGTAAATGGAAGTATTGTTACCTTGTTTCTTTTTAAGATTGTTAGATTTTCCACCTATGGTTTCGTAATCTTCATATTGCAATCTTATGGAACCCAAATGTGCATTAAAAATTCTTATAGTATCTTTGTTTTTGAGAATATCTATAAAACAAAATTGATTACTTTTTTCATTTTCAAAAGGGAAATTTTCACCCTTGATAATAGGGTATTTAGAGTAAATCGCCTGACCAAAATAGTTTTTTCCATTGCCTTTTTTTTCATTAGCAATCACTTGAATAAATTCCCATTTGTACTGCAAAGAAGTATTTTCAAATAAATCTTTAGAAACATCAAAATGTACACCTTCCCCTCTGTAATATTCTTGAAAAGCAATAATATCTGGCGCTTCTTTTCCAATGAGTTTTATGATTTTATTTTTAGACTCTTTGTTTGAATTCCAATTGTACAAATCAAAAACACGAACATTGTAACTCATTATTTTTAAAGAACTTTCCGCCTCCAATTTTGGTTGAAAAATCGTAATTTGAAAGAATCTGCTCAATGGAAGAATTCCCAATATAATCACAAACAATGAAAATGTGAATTGCCATTTCCTAAATACAACCCAATATAGAATAAAAAAAAGGTTTATCGCCAACCAAAATGGAAACAACAATCCGAAAAAGGCAAAGAGCATAAATGTTTCGGGGTGGACATAAGCCGAAAGATAACTCAAAAATAATAAAAATGCACTCAAAATATTGAGTATCATCATAAATTTATGCCATCCTGTAAGGTTGTAAAATAGATTGAAGATATTTGAATTTGAAACACTCAAATAGCATTAAAATTTAGCTAAAAAATCTTTTTCGCTTTTTGTCAAACCGTCATAACCCTTCATTTTGATTTTGTCTAAAATCTTGTCTAACTTTTCTTGTTGTGCCGCTTTGTCTGCATTATAATCATAATCGTCTCTTGGTGGAGGAGTATGTGATTGAGTATCTTTATTTCTAAATTTAGAATACTTCACCTTCATTTTAGGTTTTCCTTTATTGGATTTGAAAAGATTTACAAAAAACGACATCATGCTATCAAACCAAAGTGTAATATCTTTACCATTCTGATATTGACGAATCATCAAATATCCAAAAATACCTCCTCCAATATGCGCAAAATGTGCCACTCCAGAAATCTTACTCACTTGCATAATTTCGGAAAGAAAATAAAGCCCTACAATCCAAATAAGTTTGATAGGGAAAATACCAAAAAAGTTTACTTCCAATTTTGGATTGTAAGTAATCAAAGCGGCAGCAACAGCAAACACTCCTCCAGATGCGCCCACAATCACACCATGAGGTAAATCACTGAATAATGGAAAAATGTGCTTGGATGCAATTTGTAGAAACAAACCTGCAATCGCTCCTAAAACATAAATCGATAGTATTTTTTTGGGACCTATATATTCTTCAAGCATTCTTCCTAAGAAAAAAAGCATCAACATATTGGAAAAGATATGCCAAAAATCAGCATGCACAAACATATAGGTAATGATGGTCCAAGGTTTTCTAATCAAAATAGCAAAATCTGTTGAAGCACCAGTATTTAAAGATATAAAACTCAAAAACTCGTATGACTTCATCAACTCTGCGATAATTCCTAAAATCGATATTATTAAGAAGATTCCTACATTGATGTAAATCAACTTTAGGTACATTCCGCCTGCTTTAAACTGATATTTTAAT
Source organism: Flavobacteriales bacterium (assembly GCA_018401455.1). GTDB lineage: Bacteria > Bacteroidota > Bacteroidia > Flavobacteriales_D > Parvicellaceae > Parvicella. Next base: position 183 of record JAGYKU010000045.1, on the reverse strand, counting down.
TGATCTGAAAATGAGTTCATAATTGCTTAATTCAATAAAAATTATCGCGGTCTTTTTGCCAAAAATACACCAAGATTAAACCTGCTAAACCTCCACCAAAATGCGCCATATGTGCAATTCCTTGCATTGCAAATGGAAAAATTGAAAGCAACAAAGAACCACCCATCAAAATTGCAAAGAGCA
>JAGYKU010000044.1 GCA_018401455.1 Flavobacteriales bacterium | reverse complement strand
GCATCATTTGGATTTTTCTACCTTCTTCGTTTGTTTTATGAATTAAAAAATCAAGTCCTTTAGAAACATTGTCGCCTATGTTGGGGAGTGCAATCAAGGGCTTGTTCAATGATTTGCCAAAATTATCCCAATGAATAGGAAAAATGTATTTGGAATTAGTAGCGAGTACCGTTTCGCGATAGTAAATTTCTTGAAAACCCTTATCCATATCGCCCAACATTGCTATTCCCAAGAAAAAAATATCTGTAGGATAATTGATAAGTTTTCCGTTGATATAATTCGTGCTCGCCTTTACCATAATATGTTTTTCATTGTCATAGGTAATATAAAAATCATAAGTACCACCTTCTATAAAGTGTGAAGATTTTGCAGGTTGAGAAAGAGGTTCTATGATATTAGGATGGCAAGGGTCTGTAGCGTTTGATTTTCCTAAAATTTTAAAAGGTGGAGTATGTTTTGAATGGACTACTTCTACAGTAAATTTTCCAACATGAAACTTATCTCCATCTTTAAATTCCATCATAAGTGTATCTTGCAATTGCGCCCCTTTGCCTACATTTATAGTAGATGACGAACCGTACAAAGTGGCTCCTGTTTTTTGAGAAATATATGGTGCATCCATGACATGGTCGTAATGCGAATGGCAAACAAAAATTCCTTTGAGCTTATTGATATCGTGAAATGTCAACACTTCGTCTATAAATGCTTCATCAGTTTTTACTTTTCCAAAAGCAACTTTAAACGTAGAAGGTCTTGATAGAAAACCATCAATCATGATTTGTGATTCACCATCGTCAAAAAGTAAAGTGGAAGTACCAAAAAAAGTAACGCTAACTTTTCCTGCAAATTCATTTTCATTTTCTTGAAACAGAAAATCGTAGTTTTTTAAATTTGCAGATGGAGCGAATGGTCTTTTACAGTTCAGCAGTAAAACACTAATGCTCAAAAAATAAATATACGACTTTATTGTAAAACCCATTTGAAATTTTATGAGTTGTAAAAGTATTAAAAATTACTTTTCCTTTTTGATTGTGTTAAACGCTAATGAAAATATGATGTTTAAAACGATTTTATCCTAAAAAATGTTCTTTACACTACTTTTAATATTTCTTTTGATTACGATTCTGAATTTCTCGAATTATGTAGAAAAATTCAAAACTTTATTTATGTTTCATTTTGATGCTCAAAAAATTCTACTTTTGTACTATCGAAACTTTAGTACGAAATACCAAAGGTCGTCTAATAATATTATACAATGCATTATTAATTAGCGGTTTATTTATATAAAAACACCTTAACTACTGTAGATATAAATTATATTAAGAAGGTAACTCAATCATAAAGTCATATTTCTTTCGCGTGCTTTTATTTTAAATTAAATACATATGTAATGTATTTTACATAAAATCTTTACTGGATATAATTCAGGATATTGAATAGTCTAATTTTTAAAAATTTCTAATTCTATATTTTGTTTATGTATATCCGCTTTTATACCAGCAAACAAATTTTACCAACATTAGCTCTTTTAGAATAAGACTCAAAATAGTTTAAAACAAAAAGCCAAGGTCAGGTCGAGTGGGTTTCGTGTATTTTACATTGATTTTGAAAAAATCGATTGTAAATATAAAAAGTTGTATCGAGACCAACATGAAAAGAGTCAAACTCTCCCCCACTTCTCGAAACAATTCACCAGTTGGCGCACCACTCGAAAAGACCTAGCGTGTTTAGTTTTATTTATTTTTTTCTTAGGAAATAGCTTGACGTATTCTAAAACATTTAAATATAATTTTAAACCATTACTGGTAACTTTGCGGGGAATCATATTTTGTTTTTTTTAAAGTAAGGAATAAATTGAGTTAATCAAAAAAAAAGGGTGTATCGAATATTCGAACACCCTTTCATTTAGATAAGTATTATAATATTTTATTTTTTATTTTTATTCCAAACGTCACCAGTTTTGTTGTCGTAATTTACATAGTATAGACCTTTTTCAAGATTGCTACAATCAATCAACTTTCCATAACCTTTTTTCACCATGTTTCCATAAGTGTCAAAAATCTCATACAAAGTCTCTCCTGTAAACTCTACATCTTTACCTTTATCAGTAACCATAGCTAATTGAGGCGCTTCAGATTCTACAGAAGCAGTAGTAGAAATATTAGGTTTACCAGAATAATCAATTTGTTTTACTCTAAACTTATTAGTTCCAGAATGTAATTCAACTTGAAATTCATAATTATTGGCTCCAGAAGTACCAACACCGTCAACTTCACCTACTTTAATCCACTTATTCCATCTGTATTGCTCTACAATATAAGTTAACTTTCCTTGCTCTCCAGTAGTGCTCCACTTAAGGATTTTTCCATTTTCTACTTTGATACTAGTAGTTGAGAATGTCGATTTTGGTTTTAAAACCTCAGGATTCAAAACTTTTGGTAAACAATCTGCTTTGTGCTCTATTTTTACAACAACAGGGTCTCCAAGTTTCAAATTCAAGTTTCCGAAGTCAATTTCGAATGCACTCGAACTGATTTGATCAGTAGTTGCATCTCCATTAACAGACACTTTAATCACACAGAATCCAACACCACTAGATGCAAATGGATTTTGAACATAAAGGTTCTTACCTTGGTAATGACCTTCGTGAACAATACTTGCCTCGTTTTGCGAGATGCCTAATCCAAATGTAAATACGGCAATTACAGTTAGTAATTTTTTCATTTTATAATAACGTTCTAAAATTGATAGTATATTTCAAAGGGCAATATTAAGAGCATTTTTTTTAATTTCAAAGTATTTTCAACTTTTTTTTGATAAAAACTTCATTTTTTTCTTCGATGAAACTTAAAATTTAAAAGATATTCCATTAAATATCTACAACAAATTATTTAGTGTTGTCATAATTTTTCAAAAAAGTATTGAAATAAAAAAAGGTTTTTTTATCTTTGGAAATTATATTCATTTTTCAATGGCCACTTTATAAGTTAATTCGAAGTTTTAGGCTATAGATAAGTTGAATACATTACACAGTTAATTTATAAATATATGAAGATTAAACACATACTGCCATTACTATCACTTGCATTTATAAGTTGTGATTCGGGCAATGAAGAAGAAGGAAACAGCGATGTAAACAAAAGAGTATCTGATGGGAAAACTGTCTTTTACGGAGGTACATTGCAAGTATGTGAAGACGAGACTTTTTCTTCACTATTTCCTCTCGAAGTAGTTGATGTTACTTCTTTCAAAATTGTAACACAAATTCACGATGGACTGGTTGAATATGACCCTAGAGATTTTAGTTTGAGACAAGCTGTTGCTGAGAATTGGACTGTTAATGATGAAAGTACAGAATTTACTTTCAAACTTAGAAAAGATGTTAAATTCCATGACGATGAATGTTTTCCTAGAGGAGCAGGCAGATTGGTTAATGCTAATGATGTGAAATATACTTTTGAACTTTTGTGTTCAAAGGAATTTGAAATCAACTATGCTTCTTTAATTAAACCTTATTTAAAAGGTGCTGAAGAATTTTTTAATGGAAGTGCTTCTTCTATTAGTGGCTTAGAAATAATTGATGACCATACTGTTAAATTCATACTAAAAGAACCGTCTTCTTCTTTTATATATATACTAGCAATGCCTAATACAAGTATTATTGCTAAGGAGGCGTATGAAAAATATGGTAATAAAATGACTGTAGGCTGTGGCCCTTTCTTATACACTAAACCAAAAGATGAAACTAAAGAAATCTTTTTGACTTACAACCCAAAATACTATCAAAAAGATAATAATCAAAATGCATTACCATATTTGGATAGCATTCATTTTTCTTTTATTTCAAGCAAACTTACACAACTAGAAAAGTTTAATGCAGACGAATTGTCCATCATTGAAGGACTTCCTTCTGCTAAAATCGCTCAAGTTGTATCTGAAAATATTGAAAATTTTAAAAATACACCTCCAAAAACTATTTTGGTTAGGCAACCCGACTTGTCCACTCAATATTATGGGTTCACATGCTCAAAACCACCTTTTGATAATGTAAAAGTTAGACAAGCATTTAATTATGCCATTGATAGAGCTTCAATTGTAAATAATGTTTTGAATGGACAAGGAACTCCAGGAACACACGGTATCACGCCTAAAATCTCAGCTTTCAACACTTATGATTTTTCAAGAATAAGCGGTTACTCTTATGATCCAATTCTTGCAAGAAAGTTATTGGCAGAAGCTGGATATCCAGATGGTAAAGGATTCCCATCTATAACATTAGAAATTAATCTTGGGGGTAATGTGCATAAATTAGTCGCTACTGAAATAGAAAGACAAATCAACCAAACTTTAGGAATAAACATTAGTATCGATCAAGTTTCATTCAAAAACAAAATCGAAAATTCTAAATATGGTAAATCTGAAATTTATCGTTCAGCTTGGGTTGCCGATTATCCTTCACCAGAAAGCTTCTTATCTATACTTTATGGAGCCGATGTACCTGAATCTATGGACGAACCATCTTACCCAAATGCAATGAGATACAAAAACGCAGCGTTTGATTCTTTATATAATCTAGGAAAAGTAACTGTGGACAACATCAAACGAAATGATTATTTTGCAGAAGCTGAAAAAATCATGATGGAAGATGCGCCAATAATGGTAATTTGGTACACTGAAAATTACACTTTGTATCATTCTAGAGTAAGAGGTTTTTACAATAATGGATTACAAATTGCTGATTTTTCTAGAGTTTTCCTTAAAGAAATGACTCAGGAAGAAGTCGAAGAACAAGAGAAAAAAATTAAAGGGAATATTTAATCCTATTCTCCCAAAATGAAAAGATTATGTTTAAAGCTAACAACACAACAGGAAATAATAAAAAAATGGCAGATATAAACGCACCCGACAGATTGAATAGAATTGTAGAAGGTACTGTAATTCAAGGAGAAATCAATGCTGATAGTAATCTTAGAATAGACGGAACTGTAAAAGGTGAAATATCAACTAAAGGAAGACTTGTGGTAGGTGTAAACGGAAGAATTGAAGGAAATATTATTTGTCAAAATGCAGATATCGAAGGAGAAATTATTGGAACTATTAAAGTAGAAGATTTACTATCTCTTAAAGCAACTGCTAAATTGAATGGTGAAATGACCACTAAAAAACTTCACATAGAGCCTGGAGCAGATTTTACTGGAAGTTGTACTATGTCTAATTCTTTAAAAAAAACTTCAAGTAACTTAGACAAAACTAATGTTACTGTGGAGAAAATATTAGAAGAGCACAACTAAGACATTCTGAGAAATAAAATTCGCATATTTTTATTAATCATCGCTTCAATTCTAGCGGGTTTTGTTTTGGATGATAAATTTAATATAACCTATCCTCTATTCAGAATTATTTTTCCACTTGCAGCTGGGGCGATGTTGTGGATGATTATTTCAGATATCAACCAAAAAGACAAAGAAGAGTAATGGCCTCTAATAATAACTTTTTAAGAATGTCTAATGCAGGTATTCAAATGGGTATAGCCATAGGTGGTTTCGCTTGGTTGGGGCACTATATAGATGAAAAAAACGGTTTTGAAAACAAAATATTTACAGTAATTCTTGCTTTACTTGGCGTAGCAATTGGTTTATATATTGTAATAAAAGCAGTAATGAATATTTCAAAAAATGACGGAAACGATAAAAAATAACAAACCCATTTTATTACCATTTTTAATTTTGATAATTGGGGCAACCGTTCTTCATATCGGGATTTCTTTTAGTATGTTAAAATTATTCTCACCTAAATTATTAATCATGATTCATCTATATCTTGGATTAATTTTGGTTGGCAGTCATTTTATTTTAAAAAAAATCAAAAGAATTGATGTAACTAAGGTTGGCTTAACTTTTTTGGCTATGACTTTATTCAAAATGATGCTTGCTATCGGATTTTTACTTATAATGTTTAATATTTTTGATTATAAAAGAATTATAATAATTTCTCATTTTTTTGCACCTTTTTTTTTATATCTTATATTTGAAGTAATTTTAACTTTAAAACTAATTAGATAATTTATTAGATTTGTACCAAATTTTAAACTAAAAAATCAATTTAACTATAAATAAACATGGCGAATAACAAAATTTTAGTACCAACAGACTTCACTGAAGTAGCTCATACAGCGATGATTCACGCTGCTGATTTAGCAAAATCCATTAATGCAGGTATTTATTTGCTCAATATCGTAGATGATAAAGATAAACTAAATGCTGCTAATGATAAAATCAAAGAAGAAATTGAATACTTAGAAAGATACAACAAAGATATCGAGGTTGAAGGGATTGTAAGAGTTGGAAATATTTTTGAAGATATTGGTGATGTTGCTTCTGAAAAAGGGGTGAAATTAATTATCATGGGAACTCACGGAGCAAGTGGGTGGCAAAAACTTACAGGCAGTTACGCTCTTAAAGTAATTACTAATTCTCAAGTTCCATTCATTGTTACTCAAAAAGGAACCAAAAAAGAAGGTGGATATGACAAAATCCTTGTGCCACTTGATTTACATAATGAAACCAAACAAAAATTAGAAATCGTAGCTGATATGGCTAGATATTTTGATTCTGAAGTTCATATCGTAACACCAAAAGAAACTGATGAATTTTTGAAAAACAAATTGAATGGTAACATTGCTTACGCAAAAAAATATCTAGGAGAGAAAAAAGTAAGATGCGCAACTCATATTGCTGATAAATCTGGAGATTTTGTGGATCAACTTTTAGACCTTGCCGGTGAAATTGATGCGGATTTAATTACTATTATGAACATGCAAAGGGGTTCATTGATGGGAATGTTAGGAGCAAGATATGAGCAACAAATCATTACCAACGAAGACCAAAGACCTGTATTGTGTGTAAATCCTAAGCAAGTTTCTTTTGCTACTGGCTCTGCAATGGGGAACTCTTTTTAGAAAATTAAAACATAATAAGTTTCAAAAACACTTGTTCTTAATATTAGTTCAAGTGTTTTTTTATGCCTTTTTCAATTGTAAAAATATCTTTAATGATAAATCCATAAATAATATTTTGGGATTGGCATTTCTTTCGATATGATAGTGTGCATCGTCAATTGCTTTAGACAATAACACAATGTTGTTGTGATTGATATATGGAGAAAATTTCTCCAAAAAAGACCTCTGATCAGCAGTCATTACTACAGTTTCTCCTTGTGTATAATGCCCTACTATACTGTTTCTGAACATTTGTAAACAAAATTTCAAGAAGGATTTTTGGGTTTCTCTTCCAGATTTAGCCATCTGTTCTACCCAATCAATGGTGTCTGGAACACTTCGTTTGTAACAAATTCTCATCCAATGAACAAAATTCTCAATATTAAAACTAGATGATTCCAACTGTTGCGACAACCTAATTGCTTCAGTGATATTTCTTTCAGATAAATGAGTATTGTTTTCAGCTTCAATTTCATTTAAACCATATTCTGAAACTAAGTAAGACTTTATTTCATCATTTTTAGGAGGTAAAATCCTTATGATTTGTGTCCTTGATAGAATAGTAGAAATAATATTGTCGGCTTTTTGGGATACTAAAATAAATAAAGTATTGTTCGGTGGTTCTTCTAGTAATTTTAATAAATTATTGGATGCTGGTCCTTTCATAAATTCTGGCAGCCACATTATCAAAACTTTATATCCTCCTTCGAAGGATTTTAAAGAAAGTTTTTTAGAGATTAAATGTGCTTCTTCTACAGGGATATTTCCTTGCTTGTTGGAGTTTCCCAATTCTTGATACCAATCTTCCAATCCAAAATAAGGATTCGTTTTTACCAAATTTCTAAATATAGGCAGTACATCATCAGAAGTATTAATTTTATCCGTTTTACTTGCGTGAATTGGGAAAGAAAAATGAACATCTGGATGTTCCAATTTATCCATTCGAGTACAGTTTCTACAAGTACCGCAAGCGTCATCTTCATTTTTATTTTCACACAAAAGATACCTAACATAAGCAAGAGCCAAGGCAAAACCTCCCGAACCCTCGTTTTCAAGAAATAATTGCGCATGACTGATTCTTTTACTTTGAATCGTATGAATTAATTGTGATTTTAATTCTTTGTTTCCTATGACTTCATTAAAAAGCATATACAAAGATAAAGAATACAAAAAAACGACATCTCTTTTTTATAGGAACTTATAAATAATTCTTTCCAAATGTACTGCTGTCCTCTACAGCAGGGACAATAATTTTAGACAAATCTATTAATGGATCATATAATAATGACTCATTTTTGGTTTCTTCATCAATGAAGTGAAATCTCGCATCATATTGATTGATAATAATGATTAAAAAACTCCAAATCAAAAGTATTTTTGAAATTCCAAAAACAGCACCAGCTATTTTATTAGCAAATTTCAATTGTGCCAAATTAATGACTTTTTCGAGCATTTTCCCAACTACAAAAACGATTACAACTATTGCTATAAAAATAATTGAAAAAGAAATCACAGGCTCATACTTGTCGTTGATATATGTTTTTACCCAATCTGAAATCAAGTCAGAAAAATGTATTCCACCCCAAATTCCCAAAACAAAAGCCAGAATGCCTGCCGCTTCGATTATTGCGCCTTTAGTAAAACCTCTAAACCCAGCCCAAATTAATGGAATTATTATGATGATATCTATGTAATTCATTTGTTAACCATACAAATATATATGAAATGAAAATGTTCGATTTCTAAAACTCATAATGATTTCCACATTTTATTGTGCTTAGTCAATTGAAAAGACTTTAGATTAACTTGGAATGTTGCGCTAAAAACTGGTGATGTATTAGTTGGAGAAGATGTTAAAACCAATGATATAATACAATAAAAAAAGCAATGAATAAAAACTAATACTTGATTTCATAAAAAAACCGCTTGTATATAATAGGGCGGTTCTTTTTAATTTTCAAATGATTCATGTCGTTATTCAACAACACCATTTCCAATATATTTTCCGTTTTTATAAACTTCAATTTTTTCTAGTAAACCATATTCATCATAGATATAGTGTTTACCGTTGAAAAGTTTTCCGTTTTTGAATTCACCATCCATTAAGATGTCTTTATTACTATTGTATGTTTTGTGATACCCATCCACAATTCCTTTTCCAGTTTTCTGAGCTTCGTTTTCAATTCCTTTGGCTGCAATTCCATCTCCCACTTTAAGTTCTTCTTTTTCAGAGTCCAAAATCACAGGAGGATTAACCATTTTCTTTTCTCCAGAACTTTTTCCATTTCCTTCGGCATCAAATTCTATAATTTCTTTAATGTCTCCATTTGGCCAATATCTGGTAGCAGTACCTACATTTTTACCATTGCTTGAATTAAACTCCAACTCAACTTGACCATTTTCGTAATAATACTTCTGAACACCTTCGGCTTTACCTTCGGCATTGAAGTTTTTTTCTTGAGCAATTACTCCATTTGAATGGTATCTAAGGAATTTGTCTTTATAAACTTTACCACCCCAATTTCCTTGCTCTTCAATGGTATTTTCTTTATTGTTGTAGTAAGTTTTAAAATCGCCAATTGCTTTACCGTTTTTGTAAAGAATTTCACTTTGTAGATTTCCAGTAGGAAAATACTTTTTCCAAGCACCTTCTTTTCTACTCATTTTGTACCTACCTTCTTCAATAACATCATCGGGTTTGTATTCAGGAACATTTCTCATATGAGCATAGATAATCCAATATCCATGCTTTTTGCCCTCCATTTCTTGATTGAGCGTATCAGAGTTTTGATTGATAGGGTCACCATAAGCGAATATTTGACCGATACAAAACAGAAATATAATAGTGTAAATAGTTTTCATACTGCTAATGTAATAAAAATGAATACTAGTTTAATATTTTTTCGACTAATAAATAATCATTGTCGATTAATAACCAATACGATGCCAAGTTCAAAAAGTTGCTTATTTTTTTTATAAATCTCAAATAAAATAGACGAATGCGAACTTTTTAAAGTCGAAGTAAACATTTACTTCAATTTAAGTTCAATAATTGATAATCTAGTTACCTTTATAATTAATCCCTGATTCTTCTTTTTGGATAGATTCATTTGGATATACATTGTTGTTGATATGTATATCTGCCAATCTATTGGAAGGATCAATAACCATTTCTTCAATGTCTTTAGTATTTACATTAAGTGTAAAACTATAAGTTGGATATACCCATGGCCAAGCGGCTAAATTTACCCTTTCTATTTGCAATAAATCGTTACCTTTTTCACCTCTCATTATTCTCATTGGAATGTAGTACCATTTTAAAGAACCATCTTTAAATTTAATTACCAAATCTATAGGCATTGGCATTACTCCGATTCTTTCTAAAGTGATTTCTGCTTTACCATTCACATCTTTCAAACTTTTGATTCCGTAGTCAATTGTGTTGGTTGTTTCTACAAATTGCTCAAAATACCAATCCAATTCTAAACCACTCACTTTTTCCATTACTCTTTTAAAATCTTGCGGTGTTGGATGCTTGAATTTCCATTCATCATAATACCTCTTCATACCTTTCATCAGAGCTTCGTCACCAATAACATAACCCAATTGCATAAGTAAAACAGCTCCTTTGGAGTAAGAATTACTTCCATAAACGGAATTGCTGATATAAAAATCTGCATGAGTTGTCAATGGTTCTTCTCTATCTGTTTGCGCTAGTCTTATGTACCCAGAATAACTTCTAGAAACTGGATTGATAGAGTTCTTTTCGTACAAATAATCCAAAGTTTTGTATTGTGCAAAGGTTGTAAACCCTTCGTCCATCCATGAATATTTGGCTTCGTTAGTAGCCATCAAACCTTGATACCAACTATGAATTGCTTCGTGCATCGTAACACTCAATAATCCAGCAAAACTTCCAGAAGCGGTAATTAATGTGCACATAGGATATTCCATTCCCCCATCTCCACCTTGGATTACAGAATACTGTTTGTATGGGTATTCACCAAAATTTTGATTGACATACTCAAAACCTAATTTAGTAAGTGGTATTAATTTTTTCCAATTTTCTTGAATAGAATCTACTTGATACAAAAAGTGAATGACTGTTCCGTTGTCTAATTTGATTTGGTCGTGGACAAAATCTGGGTCTGCTGCCCAAGCAAAATCATGAACATTAGGGGCGTTAAAATGCCAAGTCAAAGTATTTCCTTTATTTTCAATCAATTTTTTAGATGAATCTTCATATCCGTATCCTACTTCTTGAGGATTTTGAATATAACCTGTTCCGCCCAAAACATATTTTTTGTCGATGGTTATTTTCACATCGAAGTCACCCCAAATTCCGTGAAATTCTCTTCCAATATAAGGATTCGAATGCCATCCTTCTTTGTCGAACTCACACATTTTTGGATACCATTGCGTCATAGAATAATCAATTCCTTCGCTATTATTCCTTCCTGTTCTTCTAATCTGAACAGGTACTTGACTTTCAAACTCCATATCGAAAGTGGTTTTCTTTCCAGGTAAAATGGGGTTATCAAGTTTCACTTCCAAAATAGTTCCTACCTCTTTAAACTGTATATCTTTTCCATCTCTTTTAAGGGATTTTACTTTGGTATATCCAATCTCATTTTCTTTCAGATGAAAAATTCTGTCTTCTACTCTTGGGTCTGGATCAGCAATAGTTCTAGACCTTACATCCATCATTGAGCCTGGTTGGAAAGCATTGTAGTATAAATGGTAAAAAACACTATGCAATGTATCAGGAGAATTGTTGGTATAAACCAGTTTTTGCTTCCCTTGAAATTGATGTTTTGTAACATCCATATTGATTTCCATTTTGTAGTCGGCATGTTGTTGCCAGTAATGATTTTGTGCGTTACAAGAGCTGGATAAAAACCAAAGTGATATTAATATAGAGATGTATTTCATTGTTATTGAATTAAATAAATTGTTCTTTTTTTAAATCGAGCCATTCTAATGTAGCATTACAAAAGATGTCTTCTACTATTTCGTTTGAAAAATTATGATCTGTAATAAACTTTCCGATTTCTAAATCGCCTAAAGGAAAAGGATAATCACTTCCTAATGTTACTTTTTTGGAACCTTGCATTTTTAAAACATATTCCAACATAATTGGGTCGTGCGTGATGCAATCTACCCAGAATTTACCTAAATAATTTCTTGGATTGTTGGGATTGTCGATGGCTACCAAATCTGGTCTGCAATTAAATCCGTGTTCTATTCTTCCAATGGTTGCCAAAAAGGAACCACTTGCATGGCAAAAATTAACTCTAAGTTTTGGATATTTATCGAAAATTCCTCCAAAAATCATTGAGCACATCGCTCTTGAAGTTTCTGCTGGCATTCCAACTAACCAAGGCAACCAATATTTTTCCATTTTGGATTTACCCATCATATTCCAAGGATGCACCAAAACCGCTAAACCTAGTTTTTCGCAAGTTTCCCAAATTGGAAAAAATTCTTCTTCATTCAGGTTTTTATCATTGATATTGGAACCAATCTGAATTCCAACCAGACCTATTTCCTTTATTCTATGTAATTCTTGAACAGCCAATTCTGGATCTTGCATAGGTACAGTTCCTAACCCAATATAATTTTTAGGATATTTTTTTACTGTTTCTGCAATATCATCATTCAAAAATTGAGCGACTTCTAGTCCATCTTTGGGTTTAGCGAAATACGCAAATAAAACTGGAATGGTGCAAATCACTTGAACTTGAGTGTCAAACTTTTCATATTCTGGAATTCTTACTTGTGGATCCCAACAATTTTGAGCAATTTCTCTAAAGAAAGTTTGTCCTTGCATCATTCTAGCAAAACCTTCTCTGTGGTGATCTAAATGAATAAACCCATCATAGCCAAATTGCTTTGCCCATTTAGGCATTTGTTTTGGCATTATATGGGTATGCATGTCTATTTTTAACATTATCCTATAAACTTCTTTTAATTTTGGTAAAGATAAAACTTTATTTCATCTGTTTAATTTTTCTGTATTGATTACAAACTCTTGGTTCGTCCGCCATCTACAGGAAGATTTACACCATTGATATAACTTGCCGCTGGTGACGCCAAGAAAGCAATGCCATTAGCAATTTCAAACGCTTCAGCAAAACGTTTGGCAGGCACTTCATTGGTCATAGCATCAGAAACTTCTTGTATAGACTTTCCTGTTTTTTGTGCTTTATTTTCTATAATTTGTTGTAATCTCACAGTATTAGTGGCACCTGGAAGCACATTATTCACTGTAATTCCAAAACTTCCCAATTCATTGGATAAGGTTTTGGACCAATTAGCTACAGCGCCTCTAATAGTATTGGAAACACCTAATCCATTCAAAGGTTGTTTTACGGAAGTGGAAATTACATTGATGATTCTTCCATATCCTTCTTTTTTCATTCCAGGCACAACTGCTTGCACAAGTATCTGATTTGCTACCAAGTGCATACTAAAAGCATGAGTAAACTCATCTACTTTGGCATCGATAGCTTGACCTCCAGCAGGACCACCTGTATTGTTAACCAGAATATGAATATTACCAATCTCTTTGATGAAATTTTCTACTTTTACTTTTATCTCAGGCGGAAAATTAAAGTCTGCTTTGATGTAATAGTGTTTTTGACCTTTAGTCGTGTCTAATTCTTCTTTAACCTTAATTAGTTCAGCCTCATTTCTTGCCATCAAAACAACATTAGTTCCCATTTGAGCCAACTGAAGCGCTGCTGCTTTTCCAATACCTTGAGTGCTTCCGCATACCAAGGCTGTTTTTTGAGATAAATCTAAATTCATACTATTATTTTTTTTCAGCAACAAATGTAATTATTTTTTTCGTTTTGGAATTTCAACTTAATTTTAGAAAATTATATTCTTACAATTCAAAACAACATACGCTCAAATTAAATCATTAACAAATTCTTTTCATCATTTTATGTATCTTTGCGTTTGGAAAAAAATTCAAAACATGAAATATCTATCTTCATTGATTATTGTAATAATCGCAATACACATCAATCAGAACATTGCGGCACAATCTATAGATAAAGGAATTGTAAACGTGCGAATTGGAGGTAATGCAACTCTTGGAGCCACATTTACAGATGTTTCTTCAAATGGAATTAATGCTGATGAAGACACTTCTGCAGTTTTGGCGACTCAAATTCCTGTTTTGGCTGAATTTGGAATTTTAAAGTTTTTGAGTTTGAATATAGGCTTTCAAGCAGGAAGTTGGCTCAATGAGGACCCCGAAGATAATTCTGTGGTTGTTTTAGAAAAAAGAATATCTCAATTTAATTTGGGGGCTAAGTTATACCCCATAAATAAGGACAACTTTAATTTATACGTAGGTTTTCAGCTAGGTTTAGGAGGTTTTAGAACTGAAAAAGAAAATACTGGTTTTATTATTTTCAATGAAAAACAAAAATGGACTGGAACCAATACCAATATATCTTTAGGTATGAATTGGTATTACGGTGGAAAATTTGGTTCTTATTTTCAATTGGGATATAGCGGATACAATTTTGAACTGAAGGAATTTACATCAAACAACAACAATTTACTAGGGTCTCCTTTAAATATAAAAGCAGACATGGCTGTAAAAGGTATTCATGTAGAATTAGGTTTGTGTTATAAATTTGGAGGATAATATTTTAATTAAAACGCATTAAAAAAATGACAGAGTTTTTAGATAAAACATTTTGGGGAAATACTGTTCTTGATTGGTTTATTGCTATAGGAATAGTAGTACTTTGTTATATTGGTGCTAAAATTTTACTTTATTTTACAAACAAAGTAGTTAAAAAATATACAGAAAAAACAAAAACCCAACTAGATGATATTCTGATTGATAAATTAGAAGAACCTTTGGCTGTTGCAATCACAATAGCTGGTTTATTTTGGGCAGTGGAATATTTGACCATACCAAATCCATCAGTAGAAAAATTCTTAAATAAATTTTTATTATTCGGTTTAGTTTTAAATGTAACCTGGGCGATTGCAAGGACACTAGATGCACTTATTTCTGAATATTTAGTTCCCTTAACCGAAAAAACAAACAATTCTTTTGATGACCAATTGGTTCCTATTGCACAAAAGGCTGCGAAATATGCTATTTGGAGTTTAGGTGTTGTTTTAGCCTTAGACAATCTTGATTTTGATATCGGAGCGATGATAGCTGGACTTGGTATTGGAGGTTTGGCGCTGGCGCTAGCAGCACAAGATGCCGTGAAAAATATCTTTGGAGGGATTATGATTTTTGTGGACAAACCTTTTAAATTAGGAGACAGGATACAAATAAATGGTTTTGATGGTATTGTAGAAATGGTAGGGCTAAGAAGTACTCGAGTAAGAACTTTGGATGGAAGATTAGTAACAATGCCCAATTCAAAATTTAATGATAATGAAGTTACGAATGTAACACTTGAGCCTAGTACTAGGATTATTTTAAAACTAGGCTTAACATACGATACTCCACCAGAAAAAATTGAGTTGGCAAATTCTATTTTGAAAGATATTGTCAATACTAATCAAGATGAAATTGATGAGAAACACTTTATTTCTTTTAATGATTTTGGAGATTTTTCTTTGGGAATAACTTTTGTTTATTTCATTAGAAAAGAAGGAGACTTCTTCAACACGCAAAATAAAATAAGCATGCAAATTCTTAAAAGATTTAACGAAAATGGATTGGAGTTTGCTTTCCCTACACAAACGATTTACAAAAAAGAATTAGCATGATTTTAAGAAGTGTAGTTTTACTAATCTTAAGTTTTACGGCACATTATATTTTTGCACAATCCTCTACTAAAGAAATATTTGTAGTTGACTCGAAAGACGACACGCTTTGGGGGTCAATCACTTATCCAAATAGTAGTTCTGATACTTCTCAAACCTTGGTGTTGATTATTGCTGGAAGTGGACCAACAGACAGAGATGGAAATAATAATGTAATGAAAAACAATTCACTTCTTTTTTTAAGTGAGGAAATGGCAAAATTTGGTTATCCAAGTATAAGGTATGACAAAAGAGGTGTAGGAAGTAGCGCTAATGCTTTTATCAAAGAAGATTCTTTAACCTTCGAAAACAATGTTATTGATGCTCAATTATTTTATGAATATGCCATTGCAAAAGGATTTAGCAAAGTCACAATTGCAGGACATAGTGAAGGTTCTTTAATAGGGATTTTGCTTGCCAATAAAAAGAAGGCTCATAAATACATAAGTATAGCAGGGGCAGGAAGACCCATTTCAGATGTCTTAAAGGAACAATATGAAAAAACAGCCCCAATTGTTAGAGATTCTGCTCACAAAGTAATCGACATTTTAGCACATGGCACCAGAATAGACACTCTTTCTCCTTGGTTATATAGTGTTTTCAGACCTCAAATTCAAAACTATATCATTAGTTGGATGCAAATCAATCCTAAAACTGAATTTCAAAAGTACCAATCACCCATATTGATTGTTCAGGGAGAAAAAGACTCGCAAGTATCAGTTGAAGACGCTAAGATACTTAAAGATAGTTGCAGCCATTGTGAATTAGTTCTGATAAAAGACATGAATCACGTTTTAAAAAAGATAGGTGACGATCCAAAAGAAAATAAAAATTCTTACAACAATCCTAACCTTCCTTTACATTCAGATTTGATATTAAGTATTGTAAATTTTTTGAAGAAAGATTAGCTTCTAATTTGTATAACTACCTAATTCTATAATCAATAATCAGATTTTCACTTCTAGCGGTTGGCTTTTGTCTTCCATTAGAAAGTTTGTTAACTTTATCGTAAACATAAGCTCTAATTTCTGATACTCTAATTTCATCATCTTTGTTAAAGTCTGCATTTTTACTTTCTAAACCTTCTAGCAAACAATAAGTAAACAAACCATTTTTCCAAGCGTCACTTTCCATTGCAAACTCAACACCTCCAGCACTTGAAATGACTGTTGCGCCAGTTCCTTTTCTAACATCTCTAAACATTTCATCCATCAATTGATTGGTGTTTTCTACTCCAAAAGCCTCTTTTTCTCTTACCCCAACACCTACTGCTCTAAATTCAATTTCACCATCTTTCGTGTCTTGATTTTCATCTTCTTCTATCTCCTCTTTATCCAACTCTCCACTATGACAGGTGTCCATTATCAATAGTTTTTGATACGCTCTAGTCTGGCTTAAAATTCTTTCGAAGTCTTCGTATGGAACTCCAAAGTACTTTGGATTATTAAAATCCATATCATGAGCAGCAAAATAATAATCGAAATCACTATCTAAAACTCCGTGTCCTGCAATGAAGATGATTACGGCATCTTCCTCATTGGCATTTTTCAAAAAAGTTTTGATTTCCGAAATATTCAATTTTACAGCATTCTCATTTAATAAAATTTTTTGCTTTATACTTCTGTATAAATGTGTGCTGTTCTTAGTTATAGATTCTGCAACATCTCTTGCGTCTTTAGCAGCATATTTTAAATTAAATTTCTCGTTTTTATATTCAGAAACACCAATCGTAATTATGTATAAATCTCCTTTGGAAACAGCACCTTTATATACTATTTTATATGTTTCCCTCAAAGATTCTACTCCTTTTTCATTATGAACTGAAATTTGAATTTTGTTGATGCCTGGTGAAAGTTCTACAGTAATTTCCTTTTCCAATTTATTAGTATTAAGAGAAGTCAAATCTTCACCTTGAATGCCATAAATTGGAACATTGTTGATATAGACATTTATTCTATTTAAAAGGTATTTTGAATCTTCAAGAGATACTCTAAATCTATGAGTTTGTTGGTCGGTTGTTATGGTTTTTATATCATTCAAAATTTTCACCTCTGGTAAATGAAAATCTTCCCCCAATTGTTCTTCAGTAAAACCCATTTTACGCAATCTTTTTTGATACAAATATTGATAAGCATTAACCAAGCCTTGGGGAGTTTTACCAAGCCTAGAACTTATTATATCTGGTCTGTTGTATTTCAAGTCGAACTGTTCAAAAGGATATAATTTATTTCCTACCCTAAAAGAAACAGCGTCTAAAGCATCTTTGGAAGACATATAATAATTGTCTGGCGTGGCAATTACAAAATCTTCATCACCGACAGATGCCATGGTTGCGATTTCCTCACATTTTTGATAATCCCAAACTTTTATAGTCCCATCATCTCCAGTACTAAAAACATAAGATGAAATTCTGTCGAAAATTACTTTTTGAATCATTCCTCTATGTCCTTCATATCTGCAATGAATAGTTCCCTTTTCAACGTCCCAGATAATAACACTATTGTCTGCCTCAGCAACGCTATTATTTCCAGCGCCTGAAGCAAGAAATCTTCCATCTGAACTAAAATCTATCGTAGTAATCATATTCGTATGACCTTTCAAAGTATGAATCAGTTCCCCCGTATTTGGGTTCCAAATTTTAACTGTTTTGTCCCAACTCGCTGATGCAAGATATTTTCCATCTGGACTGAATTTCACATCACTCGTGATGATTTCATGCCCTTCTAGTTTTCTTAGTTCTTTTCCTGATGCTACATTCCAAATTCTTATCGTATTATCCATACCACAACTTGCTAGTAATTTTCCATCTTGACTAAAAGAAGTGCCATACACACCTCCTTGATGACCTACTAAACGCTTTGTAAGTTGGTGTGTTTTCATATCCCAAATTTTCACTATTCCCATAAAACCAGCCCCAGCTAACAGATTTCCATCAGCATTGAATGAAATATTTTGAATTAATTCGTTATCAGTAGGTAGTGAGTGCATTTTCTCTCCTGTAGATGGATCCCAAACTGCAAGCGCAATTGCATTGTCCATGCTTACTAAATCTCTTCCATTGGGAGAAAAAGCAATAGGCCAAAATCCTTGAATAGAACGTGTGATTTTATTTTGTTCCAAATCCCAAATTTTCAATGAAACGTTTGTACCTGATGAAACTAAATAATTACCAATTTGATCATAAGCCAAGTTCAAAATTCTATTTCCTAAAGATTTGAATGTTTTTACTACTTTTCCTTCAGATTCACTTTTATACTCTACTTTTGACATAAATCCTTGAAGAAAATAAGGTTCAAAAGGATGAGATTCTAAAGCAAAAGAGGAACTGTACATCTCTTTAAATTCATTTACTAGTTTCATTTTTTCAAGATTCCAAATTCTAGTAGAACCATCATGAGATGTTGTAATGAGATTGCCCGTTGTTTTACTAAAAATCATGTCAAAAATTCTACTTTCATGTCCTTTTAAAACCCCTAACTTTTTAAAAGATTTAAGATCATATACATGCACCTGACCATCCTTGCCGTTTACAGCACCATCAACCGCTAAAGCAATATATTTTTCTTCCTTATCTATTGCTAACCTGCAAGTAGCATATTTAAATTCAGGAAATAATTGTACCTCTTTAGTTACGACTCCAGTTGTAAGGTCGATTTCTTTAAGGTTGGATTTATAATCATATACAACAACCTTGTTTTGCTCTTTTCCTGAGGTTTTGAGGTGTAATATCCCTATTTGATTAGTTTCAAGTTTGCTTTCTCCTGTTAAATAATTTGCAACTACCAGTTGGTTATCATTGTCAATGTATACAATATATTTATTATCCAAACAAAAATCAAAATCATAAGTAGAACTTGGAAGTTCAACTAGTGTTTTTCCGGTTCTTAAGTCAAACGTTTTTAGAGATTCTCCTTCAATGTGAGCTGCAATGATTTCGGTATTTCGATCAAACTTTACCAAACTTACTCTTTGGTTATTACCCGCAATCGTTCTTAGTTCTTTACCCGAAGCAGTTTCAATTATTTTGATGGTTTTATCAATACTACCTGTTGCAATATATTTAGCATCTTCACTAATGGATATGGAGCTCACCATATTTGTATGCCCAGTAGAAACAACAATGTCAGGTTTTTGTGAAAAGTAATTGAAACACAAGAAAAAAGATAGAATCAGGAGTAGTATGGTTTTATTTTTCATGACATTTCTTATAGGATTAACTGTAAAAGTAAAGCATTCAAAAATTGTGACAAAACTTTAGGCAAAGAAATAAATATGAGGAATGAAAACACAAAATAACCACCTCTAGTAGCCGTAGTTTTAATTCATCAACTCAAATGCCGCCATTGGCTGCCGAAGTTTTAATTTATTAAAACGAAAGCTGCCCAATAATACGGATCATATTTTTTTCGCATTACTTGTTGGGTTAAGTTAAACGCCTTTGGTATATCTTTCACTTTGACTAAGTTTTTGTAGAACAACTCCATAAACTCAGCGGTTTCTTTGTCGGGAACTTGCCAAAGGCTCATAATGAGGTATTCTGCTCCTGCCATTTTGAAGGCGCGTTGCAAACCAAAAACACCTTCGCTACCTTTGATGTCGCCAAGTCCTGTTTCACAAGCAGAAAGCACTACTAGTTTCGTGTTTCGTAAATCCAAATTCGAAACTTCTTGTGCCGTGAGGATGCCGTCCTCCCCTTCTTCCATAGCGTTTCTTTGCCACACATCGTTGGCTCCTGCTAGCACTAATCCCGAACGCATCAAGGGGTTTTTGTTGATGACAAAACTCCAGTTGGCATAATTGCTTTTTCTTTGTAAATCGCTGGTATCCATGTCTCCTCTAAAAAAGATATCTTCACCTAATGTTTCTTCTTTTATTTCTGCCCTTACTTGCTCTGGGTCGGGATAGAAAAATCCGTGTGTGGAAAAATGTAGCACATTCGCTTTTTGTGCTTTTTCTTTAATGTTGCCTTCATTGGCATCAAGTGATGTATAAAGGTCTATGGAATGTTTTTGCTTGGTGAGGAAGTTGCTAATTTGTTGTACTTCGCTTTGAGTACCTGGCAGATAACTCCAAACATTGTTTTTGGTATCGGTAGAGTTGTATTGTACGCCACCAATCAACATAAATTGGTCGCTTTTTTCATACATTAAATTATTTGGAAATGCTAATTTTCCTGTGCTACTTTGTTGATGGAGTTGATAGGCATCGCACAAAAACACTTTGTCATCTTTGCTGATAGTTGCGAATGAAACTTTATGCAACAACCCACTTGGTGAGTAGTAGATGTTTTTGATTCCTTGAAGGTGGTCTTCCATGGGTTGCCATATTTTTTGATACAATGCTTTTTGGGCTTTGGATTTTGTTCCGTACACTTTATTTACAAAACTCAAATTATTGCCTTGAAAAACTCCCAATATTTCTTTGAGGTCTTCTTCGTTGCATAGTTTTATCATTTCGGGGTGTTCACTGTCTTTTTTTACAATAAGTGCAGCGTAAATGATTGGATGAGCAGTGTCAATTTCGCTTTTGAAATGGACAAACTCTATAGCCGCTTCATTGGATTTTAGACCGGCTTGTACCTGTTTCCAATCTAAGTTTTTGATTTTGTCAAAATCACTAAATACATTAGATTTTTTAACCAATTCTCTCTCTATTTGATTGGCTTGATTTTCAAGTTCTTTAATTTCTTTTCCAGATTCATAAGACTTTGCTATTTGCTTTTTTAAATCTAACCAACTGTCATATTCATCAATCAAAGTGGCGTCTTCACTATTTTGAATAGATTGGCGCATGGCTGTGGAAGATTTTAGGGTAAGTCCTTTATTTTGCAAAGAAATATTAAATGCAGTATCTGTTGTTCCTGCAAATTGTTTTCCGTGATGAAGTGCAAAATCGTGGTAGAAATTAAAATGAGGCTCAAGTGTAGAAAAAAACAATTCTTTTTCATTCTCTGACAAAGCAAAATAGTTATTATCTAAATCTTGATAATTTGCAAACAAAATTGCACTTAGATACTTATATGACGTACTTATGTCTAATATTTTCAGGCTACTTCTATAAATAATATTTGATGCGTCTTTTATAGTTCTATTACTTTTAATCTCATTTGATATTTCATGACTTTTAACACCAAAATCAAAAGATTTTGAAAAGTCGCTTGTGTAAAAATAACTATTAGCAATATTGTTATAAGTTATTGCAATACCTCTTTGATCTTTTGTTACCTTTTTAAGTTCTAAACTTTGATTAAAATAGTTTAATGACATTTTATGATTATTTTGATATGCATAAGTTATCCCTATATTATCAAGTGAGTTGGAGGCGCCAAACTTATCACCTAAAGAATCTTGAATTTTTAAACATTTTAAATTGTAATCTAAGGAAACATCAAATTTACCCATATCTCCATAAACAAGTCCTAAATTGCCAAGAGAACTTGCTTGTCCTTTAATATCTCCTAGTTCTATTTTAATTGCTAGACTTTTATTGAAGTACGAAATAGCTGTTTCAAAATCTCCTTGATAGTAGTGAATTAGACCAATATTGTTTAAGTTCTTACTAATGCCCTTATTGTTATTTAATTTTTCAAAAATGGTCATACCTCGTTTAAAATAGCCATAAGATTTAGCATAATGACCCGAGTTTAAATATATACTACCAATACTACCTATTACTGACGCAATTCCAACGGTGTCATTACCTTTCTCATAATATTTAAGAGCTGATTCACTATAATTAACAGCTTCATCAAATTCTCCTTTAACCCATTTTGCAATTCCCATCATGTTTAAAGAGACACCAATATATCTAATATGATTATTTTTTTCGGAAAAATCCTTCATTAAAGTTGCAAAATAAAAAGCACTATCTGGTTGAGAAAATAGATATCCACTCCAAGCATATTTATGTATTGCTTTTATTCTGTTTGTATCCGCTTCAGAAACGTTTTCCCACACACTCCATAGTGAATCAGATACTTCTTTTTTCAAATTTGATTGAGCGTTTATACTTATAGTAAAACAGAAGAATGATAATAGTAATGTCAGTTTTAGTTTTTTCATAGTTTTATAAATCTAATGTATTAATAAAAAAGTTGCCATTGGCTGCCGTAGTTCTAATTTATTAGAACGAAGGCAGCCCAAAAATAAGGATCATATTTCTTTCGCATCACTTGTTGTGTTAAATTAAATGATTTTGGTATATCTTTCACTTTGACCAAGTTTTTGTAGAATAACTCCATAAACTCAGCGGTTTCTTTGTCAGGAACTTGCCAGAGGCTCATAATGAGGTATTCTGCACCCGCCATTTTGAAGGCGCGTTGCAAACCAAACACCCCTTCACTTCCTTTGATGTCGCCAAGGCCTGTCTCGCAAGCAGAAAGCACGACTAGTTTTGTGTTTCGTAAATCTAGATTAGACACTTCTTGTGCGGTGAGGATACCGTCCTCTCCTTCTTCCATAGCGCTTCTTTGCCACACATCATTGGCTCCTGCCAGTACTAATCCCGAACGCATCAAAGGGTTTTTGTTGATGACAAAACTCCAGTTGGCATACAGAGAACTGCTTCTTTCTGCTGAGTCCAATGCTTCCGTTCCTCTAAATTGAATGTCTCCTTGGATTTCTTCTACATCTTTATCCAATTCTGCTCTTACTTGATCGGGGTCTGGATAGAAAAAACCGTGGGTAGAAATGTGCAGCACATTGGCGTTTTGGGCTTGTTTTTTGAAATTGGTTTCATTGGCATCTTGATTCGCTAGAAAACTAACGGAGTGCTTTTTCTTTTCCAAAAACGAATGAATATTATCCGTTTCATTAAGCGTTCCTGGAAGGTAATTCCAAACTTCTTTCTTGGTTTTGTCGGTGTTATATTGCACACCTCCCATCAACAAATAGGCATCTTTGGTATCATACATCACGTTAGAAGGAAGTGCCACTTTACCCGTACTGCTTTGTTGGTGGAGTTGGTAGTTATCACATAAAAAAACGTTATTGTCTTTGCTAATGGCAGCAAAAGAAACTTTGTGCAGTAAACCAGATGGTGAATAATAGATATTCTCAATCCCTTCCAAATGTTTTTCCAACGGTTGCCAAATTTTCTCATACAAAGCCTTTTCTGCTTTGCTCTTAGTTCCATATACTTTATTAACAAAACTCATACTATTTACTTGAAATACACCCAATATTTCCTTGAGTTCTGCTTCAGAACAGAGTTGTACCATTTCTGGATGTTCGCTGTCTTTTTTAATAATCAACGCAGCGTAAATGATTGGATGCGTTGTATCAATTTCACTTTTAAAATTGACAAATTCTATTGCCGCTTCGTTGGGTTTTAACCCTGTTTGAACATCTTGCCATTTAAGGTTTTTTACTTTATCAAAATCACTGAAAATGGTGGATTTGTTGACTAGCTCTCGTTCTAATTCATTGGCTTGAGTAACTAATTCTTTGTAAGTGGAATCGATTTCATTGGTATTAGCAATTTTCTTTTTGAGGGAGAGCCAGTTTTCATATTGGCTAATTAAACTGGTATCACCACTGTTTTGAATGGCGGTACGCATTGCGGTGGAGGATTTGAGGGTGAGACCTTTGGTGAGCAACGCATTATTGAATGATTTTTCGGTTTGTTCTATAATTTCCATATGATGAAAGGCAAAGTCAAACAACAAATCAAAATCACTTTGCATGGTGGTAAAGTAATTTTCTTTTTGCTGTTCGGAGAGAGTGGGGAAATTGATGTCAAGGTCTTTAAGACGAAAGGATTCAAGAAGATTGGTCATTTCAACTGCTCTATTAATGCTATCGAAATAAACGTATGATAGGGTAAGCAAACGTGCAATTCTTCTGGTTTCAGTACTCACCCCAATTTCAGTTGCTATAGAAAAAGCGCGTATTCCATATTTAAGAGCTTTGATATACATGTCTGCTGAAAGGGTAGTATCACCTATAGCCAAGGCAAAATCACCATGGAGTTTATAGGTGTTTCCTAGATTATTTAGAGAAACAGTAATACCTTGCTGATCGCCAATACTCTCTTTTATTTTTAGACTTTGTGAAAAAAAGTTAATAGCCTTGGCATACTTATCTGCTGCAAATTTAGCATTTCCTTCACTGGAGGCGGAATCTCCCTGATTTTGATAAACAACCCCAATATTATTTAAAGGACTAGATATATCATGTTTATTGCCGATTTTTTCTATTATTTTCAGGCTTTGAGAATAAAAGTCAATGGCCTTCATATAATCACCCTGAGAATAATAAATAGCCCCAATATTATTTAAAGTTCCTAAAATCACTTGTTTGTTACCCGTTTCTTCTTGGATTTTCAAACTTTGGTTATATGAATCAATTGCTCGAGCGTAATCGCCTTGTAATCTATAAAGAATCCCAACGTTACTTAAAGACATTGAAACGCCATTTTTATCACCAATTTGTTCATATATTTCTAGGCTTTTGGTATAAAAAATAATAGCCTTAGCATAATCACCTTGATCTTGATAGATAATCCCAAGGTTATTAAAACAGCTTGCAACTCCTTGTTTTCTATCAATTTCCTCTTCTATTTTCAAGCTTTGGAAATAAAAGTCAATGGCTTTAGAATAATCTCCTTGGGCTTGATAAATGGCTCCGATATTATTTAAAGGGAAAGCGAGACCCTTTTTGTCGCCAATTTCTTCTTTTATTTTGATGCTTTTATTATAATGGTCTATTGCCTTGTCGTAATCGCCTAAATTTTTTAAGATAATACCAATGTTGTTTAATGTGCTCGCAACACCTTTTTTATCGCCAATTTCCTCTTTAATCTTCAAACTTTGAGTAAAGTAGTCAACTGCTTTATTGTATTCACCTTTCACATAAAATGATGCTCCTTGTGTATTAAGTGCAGACGCCATTTGATTTTTAATTCCCTTTTCCTTTGCAAAATCATTTTGCAGTTGAGCATAGTAAAAAGCACTGTCTGGTTTTGTATAGAGATATCCATCCCATGCGTATTTATGAATCGCCTGCAATCGAGTTGTATCATGTTGAGTTTTATCTTGCCATACTGCCCAAAGGCTGTCAAGATTTTGGGCTGAACTTGTAAAGCAAAAAGCAACAAAAAGAGTAAGCAATAATAGTTTTTTCATTATTTTAACATTTTATATTCTAACGCCAATAATACACACATCATCAATTTGTTCATTCTCTCCTTTCCAATTGGCAAATTCTCCTTCTAATTTTGTATACTGTTCTCCCATAGGTAAATGAGCAATACTCAAAAATAAGTTTTTCAAGTTCTTAATCATATATTTTTTTCCTTTTTCACCGCCAAATTGATCGGGCATTCCGTCTGTGAGGGTGTAGATGACATCTCCTTTTTGCAATTGTACAGTTTGTAAAGTAAAGGGTGTTTGGTCTTTGTCGTGCTTGCCTACGGGCATTTTGTCAGGTTTGAACTCTATGAGTTCGGGGTTCGGTGTTTGGGGTTTGGGGTTTTTGGCAACCCCGACTTTGTCCTCGCCAGAGGGTTTGTCCTCGCCAGAGGGGAGGTTTGGGGTCTTGCGAACTATGAAAACTGGGTTGTTTGCTGAAGCAAATGTTAAAAGAGATTTGTCTTGGTTTAAAACTAACAAACTACAATCCATTCCGTCTTTTCCGCCTTCGGGGCTACCGTCTTTTTGGAGACGCTCGATGATGAGTTCACGGGTTTTTCCTAAAATGTGATGTGGTTCGGTTTCTTTTTCGATGGCTTTTTCCAGACTAGAGATATTCAAAATACTCATAATGGCGCCTGGCACTCCATGACCTGTGCTGTCTGCACAACAGAAGGCAAAGTTACTGTTGTTAAGTTGGGAAGCAAAGTAGAAATCTCCGCTTACTACGTCTTTGGGTTTGAAGAAGACGAAGTAACCACCACCTCCCCCGACCCCTCCAGAGGAGGGGGAGAGGTGGTGGTCTAGCATTTCTTTAGAGGCCAAAAAACTTCTTTGAATACGTTCTGCATAGTTGATGGAATCTGTGATTTCTTTGTGTTTTTCTTCTATGAGGTGTTTTTGTTCTTCCACAACTGCTTTCTGTTGTTCGACCACTTTCTTTTCCTCAACAACTTCCGCTGTTCTTTCTTCAACGGTTTTTTCTAATTCTTTTTGGCGTTTGATGAGTGCGGCAGTTCGCCATTTGTAGAGTGTGAAGAGAAGTGTGAGAGCGAGGAGAACGCAAAGCGTTC
>JAGYKU010000043.1 GCA_018401455.1 Flavobacteriales bacterium | reverse complement strand
ATCAAAGCGATCTTTCATATCATCCTCGAATTTATTTCCAGCATAGGTTTCCTTTACATTATATTCGTATCTATATAAAGTCTGCAAAACACCACTGATTTCTTTTTTGTTGAGTTTAAGTGTCAACTCAATCACAGTGCTGTCTGGAGTGGAAGTGATATATGAACTAAGAATTTTAGTGTTATTCCCTTCTATAAGTTGTGCCAATTGTGCCATTGAATAATCATTTTGATTCATTTCTATCACAATTACAGATCCATCTTGTTCTATAGAAGCCATATTTACAATGGCCGACATGATGTGCTGGGTAGTAGTGAGTCCTAAATATTTTTCGTTTTTATCCAATATTGGAATAACTGTAATATTCAAATCAGCCATCAACTTCATTACTTCATATACATGTTGATGCTCATATACAAATGGTCTGTTGCCAATTAGATTAAGATTACCAACAGATATATCTGTATCATTACTATCCAAAATTAAATCATCAGAAACCAATCCAATGTATTCCGTCCCGTTTACTACTGGTAAATGTGCCACTTTGAACTCATCCATCCAAATCAATGCTTTTTCACATGATTCTGAAATCAAAATGGGAGGTACAACGTCTGTTATGAGGGAAAGTGCTGTCATTTTTTTAATTAATTACAAGCAAAAATACTTGATATTTATCTTTAAAACGTTTTTTTGAAGAATTAGTTGCCTAAACCGATTATTTAATCAAATTTTGCAGTGAATAAATCATTAGTGTATTATGACAAAATTATCAGTAAACATCAATAAAATAGCAACCCTTAGAAATGCTCGTGGAGGTAATACGCCAGATTTATTAAAAATGGCTGTTGACGCAGAATCTTTTGGTGCTCAAGGCATCACTGTGCATCCTAGACCAGACGAAAGACACATTACCTATCAAGATGTTTTGGATTTAAAACCTTTGGTGAAAACCGAATTCAACATAGAAGGAAATCCTTTGGAAGAAAAATTTGTTCGCTTGGTACTTGATGTAAAACCCACACAAGTAACACTCGTGCCAGATGCTACTGGTCAACTTACTTCGAATCATGGTTGGGATACGATTGCTCATAAAGACTATTTGATAGAAATGGTAAAATTGTTTCAAAATAATGGTATCAGAACTTCCATTTTTGTGGATGCTAATATTGATATGATAGTTGGAGCCAAAGAAACTGGGACAGACAGAATAGAATTATATACCGAAAGTTATGCGCATCATTACATTGATAATAAGCAAGAAGCCATAAAACCATTTATATCCGCAGCTATTAAAGCAAATGAATTAGGACTTGGTATTAATGCTGGGCATGATTTGAATCTTGAAAATTTGAGGTTTTTTGCTCAAAACATTCCAAATTTATTAGAGGTATCTATAGGTCATGCTCTTGTTTCGGATGCATTGTATTTTGGGTGGGAAAACACCATAAGAATGTATAGAGCAAAATTGGAGTATTGATTTTTTTGTCATATCGACTCGAAGAAACAGACCGATAGCGTCAGTTCGAGCGGAGATATCTAAATTTTATATGCGTTAATTATTGAATGTTTTTAAACTAAAGGTCTTTAGACTTGGCTTTGTTGAAAGTTTTAGTTTTAGACAGACCAAAGAGTTACATTTTATTTTTTTGAATTAGGTTGAGACCAAATCAAATGTGTTTTCTCCCGCAAATCTCGCTGATTTATTCTGCGTATATCTGCGTATATCTGCGTATATCTGCGGAATCTGCGGGAATTTTCTTGTCATGTCGACTGAAGTGAAAGTCGATAGACAGAGCGGAATGGAGACATCTGTTTTGTTGAAAGTTGAAAGTTAAAAGTTGAAGGTGCATTTTTTACAATATTATAGTTTTAGACTTCTCCACAAGCAAAGACGCTTAGGTCTTTATCTTTGAGTCGAAGTGACAAAGGATTTGCTTTGTTATGTAGTTTTCTTGTCATGTCGACTGTAGTGATAGTCGATAGACAGAACGGAATGGAGACATCTGCTTTGTTAAAGGTTTTAGTTTTAGACAAACCAAAGAGTTCCATTTTATTTTTTTGAATTAGGTTGAGACCAAATCAATTGTGTTTTCTCCCGCAAATCTCGCTGATTTTCGCTGATTTATTCTGCGTATATCTGCGGAATCTGCGGGAATTTTCTTGTCATGTCGACTGTAGTGATAGTCGATAGACAGAACGGAATGGAGACATCTATTTTGTTGAAGGTTGCCAACCTATGCTTTGGCTTCGGTTGGTAAAAAAGTTGAATGACGCTACTTTGAAAATCAATAACACAAGATTTAATCAAAATAAGCAATAAAATAGGTTTCTTGTCCTGTTTCGAACAAAAGTCTGAAGTGTGATGCGGTAATGTTTTTACTTTTATTTAAAAACCCACTTAGCGTATTAATTTTCATTCCCAATTGCTCAACGAGAATGTCCCACATTTTATCTGGGTTGTTGCGATAATAATCAGCAGCACCTTGTTGATGTTCAAAAAGAATATGAGGTTTAAATTTAAAAATAGACAATTTTGCGCCATCCAAAACGTCAAACTCACCGCCTTCTACATCTATTCTTATCAAGTCTAGCGAATGTGCGTCTTTGAGGTAATGGTCTAAAGTTTCTGCTTTTACCCTAATTTTGTTGATTTTCTCCGCCTTTGGATAGTCTCTTTCTTTTATGCCACTCAAAGATGGGTTGGATTCCACAAAGTTGAACTCTGTTTCTCCCGTAAAATTGGTGATAGCAACATTGTGGAGGTTGACATAAGTTTGAAAATCTGGCACTAGTTTTTCGTAGTAAGCAGGAATAGCTTCAAAAGCATAATGTTCGCCTTTAGGAGCAAACTTCAATGCGAGTTTCAAAACATCCCCTTTATGACAACCCACATCTACAAATGAAGCGTCTTCTTGGTTTAAAACCATTTTTAGAATTTGAGCAACTTGTTTTCCTTGCTTTACATTTTTGGTGTAAGCAAAAGGTATTTTTTCAAATATTTTAGTTACAATGCCCATAAAAACTAATCCTCCGAAGTGTCAATCTCTATATGAACGAGTTCTATACGATTTGCAGAAACTTCTTTAATGGTAAAGTTATAATTTTCGAAGGTAAAAGCGTCTCCAATTTGAGGAATATTTTCTAATTTATGAATAATAAATCCTGCTAAGGTTTCGTATTCTTCGCTTTCTGGGAGTTCTAAATTGTATTTTTCATTGATGGTGTCTATTTCAATCCTACCTCCAAATAAGAATTCATTTTCTCCCAAAACTTCTTGCCTCACTTCTTCAGAATCGTGTTCATCTTCAATTTCTCCAAAAATCTCTTCTATACAATCTTCCATAGTGAGCATTCCTGAAGTTCCTCCAAATTCATCTATAACAATGGCGATACTTCTGTTTTTTTTGATTAAATCTTCCAAAACTTTATTGGCAGTCATGGATTCAGGGACAATACTCACGGGCAAAAGAGCAGCTTTGATAGTTTCTGGTTTTTTGAACATTTCAAACGAGTGAACATATCCGATAATATTGTCTATATTTTCTTTATATACAGGTATTTTGGAAAGGTTGGTTTCGATAAATTTTTGTCTAAGTTCAAGGACATCATCATTGAGTTCTACTGCAATGATTTCATTCCTTGGAACCATACAGTCTCTTGCGATTACCTCGTTGAAATTAAGTGCGTTGTGAAATAATTTCACTTCATAATCTTGGTCTTCATCATTGGCATTGGCACTCAGTCCTTCTTCCAAAAACATATCCAAATCTATTTTTTCGAAGGTTACAAAGTCTTCGTTTTCATTGTCTGATTTGATGAATAATTTCAAAATCATTTCAGCAAGACCAATAGTAATAAATGTAGGAATGAATAAAATAACGTAAATTACCATCAGCGGAATGGCAGTAAACGACAAAATCTGATTGGAATTGATTCTGAAAATAGACTTTGGCATAAATTCTCCAAAAAACAAAAGAATTATGGTAGAAATTACGGTTTGTAACATAATAATCGTAAAATCGCTAGAGAAATATTGTCCAAGAGTAGGCTCTAGCAACACAGCCATAAAAATACTGAATACTACAATGGTTACATTATTCCCTAGAAGCATAGTTCCTATAAACCAAGCAGGTTTTTGAGAAAAATAGCCTAGAATTTTGGAGGCGACACCACCTTGTTCTTTGTCAATTGCAATTTTAAATCTATTCGCAGAGATAAAAGCAATTTCAATTCCAGAGAAAAAAGCAGATAATAATACAGTGATGACAATTACAATGACGGCATATTCGTCCATAGAAATGTAAAATTTGTTCTTTCAAAAGTATGAAAATATTTTATACTTCTAACAAAAATGGTTTAAATTGAATTAAATTATTTAAAATGAGTTAAAATCTCATCTTTAGTTTTTCCTTTGTCCAACAATTCTAATATTTCACCAAGATGTGCATCTTCGTTGGATGTAAAGCCTATTTGAATCGCAAATTTTGAAATCATTCTCAATTCTTTTTCTTCAACGATTCCATCCGCATGAATAAGTCTAACCATATCTACCATATGTTCAAGACGTTCTTCTTTGCTTACAGGTGGAATTACAGAAATTTGATCTGGATTGTCGATTATACTTCCAATCTGTGAATAAGTGAGTCCAATTCGTTTTCCAATTCTATGAATCAAAAGTAATTCTTCTTCTGCAATGGTTCCATCGGATTTTGCTAGTAATACTAAATTTTTTACATGACCTTTATCTTGTGTGCGTTCACCACTTTCAAAAATTTCTGCTATAGACATATCTTAACTTCTTAATAGATTTAATTGGTTACAAATGTAATTTTAAATTCTTTTGATTTAACCTTTAGGTTTATTTTTTTTGAAGATATTTACTGAGCATCCTTCATCCCATCCCAACCTTGTGCTTTTAAAGGCGTAATTGAGCCTCCTGTTGTGATAAGGTTTACTCCAGAATCTTTGTTGGTCATGTGTCCAATCACTGTCCAATGTGGGTTTCCTTTGATTTTGTCGTAATCCGATTGTGCTACTGTAAACAACAATTCGTAGTCTTCACCACCATTGAGTGCGCACACTACTGGGTCGAGATTGAATTCCCTTGCTACCTTGTGCGTCATTGGGTCGAGCGGTATTTTTTCTTCATAAAGACTACATCCCACATCACTGTGTTTGCACAAATGATGAATTTCGGAAGCCAGACCATCAGAAATATCAATCATACTTGTAGGCTTTACTCCCAATTGACTCAAAAATGTAATGACATCTTTTCTTGCTTCTGGTTTGAGTTGTCTTTCCAAAATATAGTCATATCCTTCAAGTTGTGGTTGCATATTGGGATTTACTTTCCAAACTTCCTTTTCTCTTTGCAGCATTGTTAGTCCCATGTATGCACCTCCTAAATCTCCAGAAACGACTAGTAAATCATTTTCTTTAGCGCCATTTCTATATACAATGTCTTCTTTTTTGGCTTCACCAATGGCTGTAATACTTATGACTAAACCTTGAAGAGACGAAGTCGTATCTCCTCCTACAATGTCCACACCATAATGATTGGCAGCCATTATCATTCCTTCATAAATGTCTGCCACTGCTTCTACAGAATATTTACTAGAAATAGCCATAGAAATCGTGATTTGACGAGGCTGTGCATTCATTGCGTAAATGTCACTTAAATTCACCACAACAGATTTATAACCTAAGTGTTTCAAGGGAGTAAAAACCATATCAAAATGTACGCCTTCAACCAACATATCAGTGGAAACCAAAGACTGTCTGTTTTCGTGATTGAAAACAGCTGCATCATCCCCCACTCCTTTTAGAGTACTGCTATGATGTATTTTGATGTTTTGTGTTAAATAGTCAATTAGACCAAATTCGCCTAAATCTTTGAGTTCGTTTAATTTTTCTCCAGCCATAATATTTGATACAAAAAAGGTACGCTTGTGGGCGTACCTTGAATTTATTTATTACTTAGAATTAGTTTTTTTGAGCTTCTTTCACAAAGTCGTCATAACTCAATTCTTTTTCTTCTAATTTCACAGTAGATTTTAGGAAGTTAATCACTTTTAAGTCATACAATTGTTCGTACAATTTAGTAGCTTCTTCTCTATTTTCCAACACTTTTTTGGCAGTAGCAGTCAATTCTTCATCTACAGGAACCATCATACCATATTGAGCATATTGGTTTCCAAGTAAATTTTTGGTATGATTGATTACCTCTTCAAATTCCACTTTGATATCGTTGTCTTTGATGATTTTATTTTCAATCAATTGCCATTTCAATGAACGTTTGTATTCTTCAAATTCAGCCTCTACTTGTTCCATAGTCACTTCATTTTTGTTGCTAGAAACAATCCATCTTTTCAAGAAATCTTCTGGTAATTGAAGTCCTAATTTTTCGATAAGTTTATCTGCCAAATCTCTTTTGAAAAGTCTGTCGCTATCTTGAGCAAACATCATAGACAATTCATTTGCGATTTTTTCTCTCATTGCAGTTTCACCTTCTACCGCACCAGGTCCATATACTTTGTCAATCAATTCTTGATTCACTTCCGCAGGTTCCATTCTCTTTACTTCAGTTACTTTCAACTCAACATTTCCAGTGAATGCAGCAGCTTTTTCTTTGGTAATTCCCAACATAGCCCCCATATCAGTTTCACCTCTAGAAATTGTTTTAGGATCGATGATTAAAACATCTCCACTTTTAAGTCCAATCAATTTCTTTTGAACTTTTTTGTCCTCGATGTATTCAATTGCAACTGTAGAACTGTGCGTGAATCCACCTTCTAAAGGTTTATCGTTTTCGTCTAATTCGGTAAAAGTAGCCCAAATCATATCTTTCTCTTCACTTTTGTCTATTGGAATTAACTTTCCATATCTTTTAGCGAAATCATTGATTTGTTTGCCCACTAATTCATCATCAATTTTTACTTTATTGAAAGTAAATTTAGTTTTTCCATTTAATTCCACTTCAAAATTTGGTGCTAAACCAATTTCAAAGGAAAACTCCATATCTTTAGGTTCGTTCCAATCGATTGTATTGTTTTCGTCTGATTTTGGTAGCGGATTACCAAGAATATTCAACTCATTGTCTTTGATGTGATTTTGCAACGCATCATTAAGCAATTTATCAATTTCTTCAGCAAGAATAGAAGGTCCGTATTTTTTCTTAACTACAGAAGTTGGCACTTGACCAGGTCTAAATCCAGGAAGGTTAATTTGTTTTCTGTGCTTTTTCAAAGAAGTTTCGTAACTTTCTTTGTAATCATCGGCAACAATTTTTACAGTTAAAACTCTGTTTAACTCATCGATTTTATTTTCTAAAATATCCATATTTAAATAAATGGTTTTGCATAAAATTAAAAATGGCATCACGCTTGGCGTGACACCATTTTATGTAAATTTTTGGTGTTTCACCGTTGAAATTATCCAACAGCATTTCAATTCACCTAGTGCGGATGGAGGGACTCGAACCCACACACCTCGCGGCACCAGATCCTAAGTCTGGCGTGTCTACCAATTTCACCACATCCGCTAAGTTTTGGCTCTTTTGCCAAAAATGGATTGCAAAGATACTTCTTTTTTTGTTTTCACAAATTTTTTAAGATGTTTTTTAAAATTATTACTTCAACTTTTCAAAAACTAAGTCATTGTAAACCAAAGTGGCTATAAGTCAATTAATAGATGCGATATTTAAAAGGTATCAACAATCAAATATTTTTCAAAATGGAGGAAGAATATGTGAAGGTCTTTTGGGAACAAATATGTTCGTCCAAGGTCTTATGGCTATGGAAATACCAATGACATCTCTGTAAGGTGAATAGACATTGAAAAAATTTAGATTACTCTGGTTTGGAATACTAATATCTCCAAATGTGTGCTCGTAATAAATCATGACCCTGTAGGTAATGTTTAGTTTTTTTTCGGGGGTTATTTTTCCAAACAGCAAGCTTTTTTCTATACCAAAAGAAGTATGAAACCCAAATGAGGGGTTATTCATTAGGTAGTCAAATTGATTGTTTATTAGATATTTTATTTTTAAAAGCATACCTTTTTTTAAATTAAAACCTAGACCAATTTTATGCAGAATGTACCGAGAAGCAGTTCTTGAAAAGTCTGTTTTTCTTATATAATTCGAAACGGTAAAATCATAATCTATAGAAAAGGGTAGTGATTTGTTTTGATATTCAATGCCAACAAAAGGAATTGAATGATTTACATTACGAAGATTATTGTAAGATTTTAAACTTCTGTCAAACTTTCCAATACCTAGACCAATTCCTCCAAAGACATTGAAGTTTGATGTCCAATTTTGTTGTGCAAAGAAATTTAAATTAGTAAGCACTAAACAGATATAAATAAAAAAACACTTCATTTGTTTAAGTTATAGAATACAAACGTATCGTTTTACTATGTATTGTTTCAATAGAACTTCACGGAGGTTAAAAATGAAAAAGATAGATGCTAATGGTGATGTATGAAGTAGTAATAATGGATTAGTTCATTTTTTTGACAAAAGACTAAAAGACTAAAAGACAAAAGATATCAAGACCTTTAACTTTCAACTTTTTTTATCATTCTTAACTTTAGTGAAGAATGAACCCTTTAACAGTTTAAGACCTCAAACCAAAAACATGAGACCTCATGATACCAACCCCGAACCCCCGAACTTCAAACAACGAACCCTAACTCCCGACCCTTATCACATTTTAAACAACACAGTTTCATGAGGTGCTAATTCGAGTTTTTTAGGCAACTCATTTAAGTAGGTGTTAGAATTTAAATTCTTAGTTGATGTTTTTCCATTTTCTGATAATTTTTTTGAGAGTTTCAAATAATTAAACGATTGTTTTTTGTTTTTTGAATTCCAGATTGCATAAACATAACTTTCATCTTGCATTTTTCTTTCAAACACAAAAACGCCCTTTGTCTTGGAAATTAATTTTACTGGTGCAGCCAATGTATCTTGATTGATAGCAATGAGGTCACTGTTCAATAAAATATTTTTGGTTGCTTCATTCATATTTCGGATGTCACAACCTGCTATTAATGGAGATTTGAACAAGCACCACAATTTCATGTGACTTTCATATTCAAGATCGGTCATGCCCTTATATTTTCCTCCTTTGGAAGTTGCTTTTCCTTTTCCATAATTTCCAACAATAAGCATATCCATGTCGTTCCAAGCATCAACTGTTGCGTAT
Organism: Flavobacteriales bacterium; assembly: GCA_018401455.1. GTDB lineage: Bacteria > Bacteroidota > Bacteroidia > Flavobacteriales_D > Parvicellaceae > Parvicella. The sequence goes on along the minus strand of JAGYKU010000043.1, from coordinate 17,818 downwards.
TGATCTACTTTAATGGCTTTACGAATAATACTTTCTGTGCTTTTGTGCCAAACATGTTTTCCTTCCCAAGTATCAAAAATATCTGGGGTAATTCTCCAATAATGTCCACCAACACTTCGTCCCCATTTCCAAGGTTTTCTCAATCCCCATTCACAAATACTCAACACAATGGTTCTGTCTGTGTTTTGTAGAGCCGCTCCTATTTTTTGATACCTATCTATGGCTTTATTTTTCGAATAGGGAGCAAAACAGTAATCGTATTTGAGTAAATCAACACCCCATTTCGCATAAGTTTTAGCATCAATTGCTTCATAGCCATTCCCACCAAATTGCTCACCACAAGTCTTTTCTCCAGCACAAGAATAAATCCCTAGTTTCAATCCTTTGGAATGGATATAATCCGCTAAATATTTAATACCATTTGGAAATTTTATTGAATCGTAAGTTGGAGAACCATCTGTATTTCTGTGGGCGCCATGCCAAAAATCATCTAAATTAATGTATTGATAACCCAAATCTCTCATTCCTGAGGAAACCATTGCATCGGCAATTTCTAGAATCAATTGCTCATTGATGTCTTCTTCAAAAACATTCCAAGAATTCCACCCCATCAATGGAGTGTAGAGTAGGTTTTCGCCAATGTGAATGGTCAAAACATGTGAAGTATTTCCGTGTATATTTTCGGCTTTGAGTTCTAATTTATAAGTTCCTTTTGCATTTATTTTTCCAGTGATGATTCCTGTTTTAGTATCAATTTTTAATCCTTCAGGTAAGTTTTGGCAAGAAATTTCGAGAGGTCTTTCTCCAGAAACAGGCACCGTAAAAATTAAAGGTTTTTCTGGGTAATTCCCAATGACAGATGCACCATTAAAATGTGGTTTTAAAGCATTGTAATTTTGACTCCACAGTGCAAAAGAAAACAAACTAAAGCAAATTAAAAAAACACATTTCATTTTTAAAAGAGATTTGCGCTCCAAAGATAATGCTTTAATCCAAAATGAATCTTTTGACTTTATCAAAATCCACTCGCCAAAACGGCAATACTTACTTTTGTATTAGGAACTTCCAAAAATTTACGAGCACAACTTTCAAGAGTTGAACCAGTTGTAACCACATCATCGACCAAAAGTATGTGTTTCCCAACTATATTTTCTTGATTTTTGAGTTGGAATATTTCAGCTACATTTTCCCATCTTTCGTGTTTGTTTTTTTTGGTTTGAGAAACAGTGTTAGAAACTCTAACAACGATTTCTTCATTTACAGGAACAAGACAAACTTCTGAAATTCCTTGTGCGATAAACGTACTTTGGTTGTAGCCTCTCAATCTTTGTTTTTTGGGATGCAAAGGTACAGGAACAATAAAGTCAAATGTATTGGGCGGAATATTTTCGTTGATTTCTTTTCCTACTTCTTTTCCCAAAACAAAACCAATGTCCGTTTTTTCTTTGTATTTGAGTAAATGTATCAAATCTTGAATCTTTCCTTTTTTACTAAAATTAAAAGTCGAAAAACCGTAGATTAAGTCAACTCGACCCCAGAATAGTTTTGCAACAGGGTTTTCCTTAATTTTTATGTAATTTGTTCTGGGTAAATCAGAAAGACAAAAAAGACAAATATGCGCTTCTCCTTTTCTCAAAACATTATTGCAACAACCACAATTGTTAGGATAAAATAAATTTACTAAATCGTTTAACATATCAATGAGTAAAAGAAACTTAATTTGGATTTTAGCGTTTGAAGTATTGTATTAATTTTGAATTTATAAAATTACAAAATATTTTTATTTAATGGAAGAGCAAATAAAAAAACCTAAGAAAAGAGACGGAATATATATTGTCATCATTATATTGTTGCTGGGAGGTCTTGCTTATGTGGGGTATGAAATGGGAGAAACCAAAAAGGAATTGACCAATTGTGGCAATAGTAATATCGTATTAAATCAAGAAAAAGATGAACTCAATGAAATTCTAAAAAATACAGGAATCATTGCAGAAGCAGATAATCAAGAATTAAAAGAAAATTTAACTTCCTTACTACAGGAGTATAGTTCTATAGAATCGTCTAATGTGGATATGCAAGACAGTATTGCTGCTCAAAAAGAGAAAATAGCCAATTTATTACAAGAAGTCGAGGATTTAAATTCGCAAAAGAAAAAAGATTGGGGGAAAATATATAAACTCAAAAAAGAAACAGAGACTTTAAGAGAAATTATGAAAGGTTATATTCATACCATAGATTCTCTTAACACTTTGAATATTAAGTTGAAAAACACCATCGTTGAAAAAGATTCTCAGATAGACAATATCAACAAAAATCTTACAAGTGAAAAAGATAAAAATAAACAATTAGAAAATACCGTTGCTACAGGGTCTGTGTTGCAAACCACAAATATGGTGGCTACTGCAATTAAAATTAAAAATAGTGGCGCGCAAACAGAAACCAATAGAACCAACAGAACAGATCAAATCAAAGCTTGCTTTACTATTATAGAAAATAAAATAGCCAAAGCCGAAAACAAAACCTTGTATATGAGAATCATTGCTCCTGATGCTTCTGAGTTTGTTGGAGATAGTCCTGTGTTGTTTAATATGTCTGGCAAAGATGGACAAGCTTCTATTAGCCGTCAGATTAATTATCAAAATCAAAATACAGATGTTTGTATCTATTATGAAGTGGAAAAAGAGGTTTTAGAAGGAACATATATTGTAGAAATATACTGCGAAGGACATAAAATAGGAAAAACATCCTTTGCATTAAAATAATTAAAAAATGAAGTTAAATTTTATTTACATAACGGTTTTATTATTGGTCATTTCTGGTTTTTCTTCTTGTGGAGAAAGTAAACCGCACGATCCAAAAGAATTAATGCCTAAAGCAAAAGGTGATATAGGAGAATTGATGGTGGTGATTGACAAAAATTATTGGCAAAGTCCTGTAATGTCTGAATTGAAAAATTTATTTGAAAAAGATGTGATGTCATTGCCACAACCAGAGCCGATGATGAAAATCAATACAGTAACTCAAAAAGGTTTTGGAAGAGGGGTGAATGAACATCATTCCATACTGATTGTGAAAATAGACGATTCGCCTTCTAATAGTAAAGCTTATATTTCTGAAAAGGATGTAGATTATTATGCTTTAGGTCAAATCGTTTATATTCTCAGAGCTCCTTCCCAAGCAGCTGCTGTTGAATTGCTCAAGAAACAAGGAAACTTCTTAGTAAATGAATATCTAAATCATACAAAAGATATCCTAAACAAAAAACTTTCAAAATCTAAAAGTGCTTCTATCAATGAAGAGTTGGCTATTACAATGGGCGTGAATCTCAATGTTACAACAGATTTTGTGGTGTCTGCCAACAATAACGACCACGTGTGGCTTCAAAAACTTCAAAAAAGATATTCAGAAGGTCAAGATCATGAAATACAAATTGGTATTATGTGTTATACTTATCCTTACGTAGATAGTTTGGCGTTTACATTAGACAAAGTTTTGGAAAAAAGAGATTCTACTACGAAGAAATACATCAAAGGATTTATTGATGGTAGTTTTATGAAAACAGAACGACTATACGGGCTAGAATATGAAGATAAAGAAGTAAACGGAAAATATGTTTTTGAAACAAGAGGTGTGTGGAAAATGCACAATGCTTTTATGGGTGGACCATTTATTTCATTGACAACCTACGATGAAAAAAAGAACCGAATTGTAGTATTTGATGGCTATGTTTATGCACCACATTTCAGAAAAATGGACTACGTAAGAGAGGTAGAAGCAATTTTATATTCATTTAGTTTTACCGAATAGTTATCTTTGTCTTTTATTTTTACAAAAAATATGTCGGAGATTAACAAACTTTCTATACTTATACCTGCTTACAATGAAGGTAGAACTATTCATTTAATTTTGGATAAAGTAAAAGCCGTAACGCTTCCCAATAACATTGAAAAAGAAGTGATTATTGTAAACGATTGCTCTAAGGACAACACAGTAGAAGCAATAGAAAACTATCAATCTTTAAATCCAGGATTTAATATTCAGTTGTTTTCGCAGCCAGAAAACCAAGGAAAAGGCGCGGCTATTCACAAAGCAATAGAATTGGCTACAGGAGATTATTTAATTATTCAAGATGCAGATTTGGAGTACGATCCAGAAGAATATAACGACTTGCTGAAGCCCGTGTTGAGTGGTTTTGCCGATGTAGTTTATGGCTCAAGATTTTTGGGAGGTAATCCACATAGGATTTTGTTTTATTGGCATTCCATTGGGAATAAATTCTTGACAAATTTATCTAATATGTTTACCAATCTGAATTTAACAGATATGGAAACTTGTTACAAATTGATTAAAACAGATGTGGCTCAAAGTTTAAATCTAAAAGAAAAAAGATTTGGATTCGAACCTGAATTGACCGCAAAACTGTCTCGTGTTCCAAATATTAGAATCTATGAAGTAGGCATATCCTACTACGGAAGAACGTATGAAGAAGGCAAGAAAATTGGTTGGAAAGATGGCTTTAGAGCCATATATTGTATTGTAAAATATAATGTTTTTAGCAGGAAATGAGAAATCTATTAGTGAACTTTATTTTTATTTAAACTGTCGTATTTCAAGTTTTAAGTTGTTTAATAGAAGCAAGGTACCAAGTTTGTTGTTTTTTATCAAATATAATCCTTCTTGGTTTTCTAGTTTTAGAATAAAATCGTATTCTTCTTCTAGATTACGCCCCAAATCAATTACTAAAACGTTAGAATAAACTTTATTTTCATCTTCCAATAACCTCCCATGTTCTTCTTTCGTAATTGGGTCAGGTGTGTTTGGGAAGTGTTCCATACAAGCCGGACAACCATAATTATAAACATCACTAAACCAATGATTATTAATGACTATAAGTCTAATGCTATATTTTTCTGAAATAGACAATAGTTTGGAGCATTCTTCATAAGCGGCTTCAGATTTTAATACTGTTACCACATGGTTTTCATTCATATTTTTGTCAATAGATTGATTGTATGAGGTTAGATTTACACCGGTGAATACCACAGCAACTACTATAGAAATATACATCCATTTTTTCTGATTGATAGAAATAAACGATAACATCAATAGTAGGACAATGGGCACCGCTAGATACATCCTTGTAAATGAAAAGAAGATAGAACTAGTACCATCATGAACTTTTGAAATAAACAAAGTGCCTAATATCATAAAGGGAATGATAAAAGTAGTCAAAGCTTTTTCATATTTATGGTTCTTATAAAAAACAAAAGCTATAGGTAGAAATGACAATACAAGAAGCCATCCATGATGCCAAAAAACAGGAACAACAAAATTGAAAAACCGATCAAGACGATAGAGTCCATCCGTGAATAATTCTAGTGAGAATTCCATTTTATAAGTGTGTAAAACAGAAAAAGGATGATTTATATAGAATCTAGCAATTAAAAAATGTACTGAAAATCCTAGAATCATTCCTAGAAATCCGTAAATGTAAAAGTTTTTGTTTTGATAATTTTTAAGAAAAAATAATAAACAAACTGGAATGGATAGGACAACAGAATTTGCATTTAATGAGTATGCAAGTACAGAAATCAGTAAAACAAAGAAAAAAGCATATTTTGAATGGAACTTGTATAAAAATAAAAAAGACAAACTAGAAAAAGCAATTCCAGTTACAAATCCTCTAGGCATAGAAGTAATAAATGTATATTCAATGGGTAAAGTTAAAAAAATACAGAGCAATATAATTGCCGTAATCTTTGACCTCTTTATATAAGTAATTATTGATAATAAAAATATTGGCATCAGTGATAAAACAGTAGTGACTATTGGTAAAGAATAAGACAAAGGGACTCCAATTTTCACAAAAGGAACTGCTAATAATGCTTCCAACATGGAGTTGTATTCTTGTCCATAAAATCTTGGTTCGTAGAAAAGACCTTGAGAATAATGTTTAGCGCCTAACCACATCAACGTCTGGTCACTATCCGTATATACAAATCCAAATATATGAAGTATCCAAACTTTATAAACGATAATAAAAAGGATTAAAAAAATAAGCAAAGAAAGTTCTAGGTTTATATTTTTCAATTGCTTAAGTTTATTACATTTCATAATGAAAAAGATTAAGAGTACAAATTTAATTTTTCAAACTTGAAATACTATTTTTTATTCACAATCATTTTTTACCCTATTATTTAAAATACCTTTGCGACATGCAAACTGTAGGCATTATATTAGGGAGTAATTTGCAAGGAAAAGAATCTTATATTCAATCTGCAATTGTTTTATTGGAACTCAATTTAGGGGAAGTTCTTGCCAAAAGCAGTTTGTATGCTAGTCCTCCTTGGGGATATGAAAGCACAAATGAATACCTAAATCAGGTTGTTCTATTTAGAACTATATTGTCGAGTGAAACGGTTTTATCAAGAAACTTACTTATAGAGAAAGTTTTGGGCAGAGTGAGAGAAGACAAAGGCTACACAGACAGAACAATAGACATAGATATTTTATTTTATGAGGATGAAGTTTGTGAAACAGAAACACTAACTTTACCGCATCCAAGACTGCATTTAAGAAAGTTCTGTTTAGAACCATTATATGAAGTTTTGCCCAATTGGAAACATCCAAAAATGCGATTTTCAATCACAGAATTACTAAAAAATTGTCCTGATAAAAGTGAATTAACCAAACGTGATTAAGTATAAATACATAGCAATTGAAGGGAACATTGGAGCAGGAAAATCTACTTTGACAAAATTGTTGCATCGATTTTTTGGTGGAGAATTACTTTTAGAAACTTTTGAGGAAAACGATTCTTTAAAAGCGTTTTATGAAAATCCATCTTTTGCTCTGAACGCAGAAGTTCAATTTCTATTGGACAGGAGTTTGCAACTACAAAAACTCAATGAAAAAAATCACGAACTCATCTTTGCCGATTATGTCCCTTTGAAAAGTTTGATTTTTGCCAAAGAAAATCTGTCAAAACAAGATTATGCGCATTACGAAAATTTAGCCAAAAGGCTTTTGGATAACTTTCCTCAGCCCGATATCATTATTTTCTTAAATAGAAGCATTCCAAATTTACTAGACAACATTAGAAATAGAGGTAGATCTTACGAATCGAATATCGATGAAATGTATTTACAAAAAGTGCAAAATGGATACGAAAACGAGTTGTTTAAATTGTATCAATGTCCTATTCTACAGATTGAAGGAAGTACTATAAACCTAAAAAACCAATCTCAACTTGCAAATGCTTTTGAACAAATCTTGAGTAAGGATTACGCACCAACAGTAAGAAAAATTTCGATTTGATCCTTAAAATTACATCGACTGTGTAGGTCTGGAAGATATTTGAATAACTTGTTCGAACTCTTCAGGAGTCAAGTCATTAAAGAAAAAGTTGACAGGATTCACGTGATTGCCTTTGAAAAAGACTTCGTAATGGAGGTGTGGTCCAACAGAAGCCCCTGTATTTCCTACTAACGCAATGATATCTCCTCTTTTTACTTTTTGACCTGGTTTGCATTTGTATTCAGAAACGTGTGCGTATCTTGTTTTATATCCAAATCCATGATTCAAAACGACCATTTGTCCATAACCACTCATCACTTCTGCTTGTTCCACTACCGCATCACCTGTTGCAAAAATGGGTGTTCCAATATCTGCTGTAAAGTCAATTCCAGTATGCATTTTCATAATTTTATAAATCGGGTGCATTCTATAACCATATCCAGAAGCAATTCTCGTCAAATCATCATTAGAAACTGGCTGAATAGAAGGAACAGATTGCAAAAGATCTTCTTTACTTTTTGCCATTTTTACCACAGAATCATAACTGATAGACTGAGCGGTGATTTTCTTTTCAAGAATGGCTAATTTTTTTGAAATATTTACCACCAATTCTCCATGAGCCAAATCCATCATAGCAGAATATTTCTTATTGTCTAACGCGCCCATTTCTCTTTTGTAATCTGGAAAAGGATCTGCACCAAAAATTGTTCTGTAGATATTATCATCTCTAAATTGCATTTCGTTGAGCACAATCAACATATTGTTTAATTCAGAATCAAATTCTTTGAGTTTCAACTCTGTTTGTTCATTGTTCAGTAATGCTTCTTTTTTACCTCGTTCTTTGATGATGTTATACGAAAAAAACAAGAGCAAAACTGACACTACAATTGCCGAAATAAGATGATATGAAAGTTTCTTTAAGTGATCTTTCCAAGTCAACTCTACCTCTTCATAACTTAGCGTTTGAGGATTATATTTATACTTTGTTTTGCTCAACTTTTCAAATCAAGGGATGCTAAATTATGCTTTATTGTTGAAATTAGCAACGAATTCCTTAGGTATTAACATTTTTTAGAAGATAAAGAGAGGTAATTTTCTTTTTTTACAAAAAATTGAATTATTAAAAGAATATTTACAAGAGTCAGAATTAAAACCAGGCTTTCTTTGTAAAGAATACAAAATCAACAAAATACGGACTTAATTTATTAAGCAGTTATTTGTTTTTACTTTTTAATCAGATAAAACTTAAAATTATTTTCAAAAATAGATACATTGATATTTATTTCTGAAGATGATCCTAATAGAAGAATCTGTACGGTTTCTACTTTGGTTGGACCGAAGTCTTTAATCAAACTTAGATAAACAGATTGTCCCTAATACGATAGGTAAAAAAGTTTTAAATTATAAAATCGAAAAATTACTCGGTGAAGGAGGTATGGGCAATGTTTATCTTGCTTCTCATGAATCGCTTGACAGAAAGGTGGCTATAAAAGTATTACACGAAAAACTTTCATCCAACGAAAACTTACGTAATAGGTTTAAAAACGAGGCTCAGGCATTATCTCGTATGCAGCATCCTAACATTGTTGCCCTGTATGATTTCCTAGAGGATGAAACTGGTCTTTATTTGGTAATGGAATATGTGGAAGGAAGAGAACTTGATGTTTATATTAACACCACTTCAGGTCCTATAGTAAGGGAAGAGGCCATTCCGTTAATGGAACAAATACTAGATGGATTCCAATATGCGCATGACAGAGGGATTGTGCATAGAGATATCAAGCCTTCGAACCTTATTATAACTAACGATAAAAAAATAAAAATTCTCGATTTTGGAATTGCCAAAATGGTAGAAGGAGACAAAAGTCTTACCAAAACAGGGACTCAAATGGGTACTGTTCTCTACATGAGTCCGGAGCAAGTAGAAGGACAAAATATCGATTTTAGATCTGACATTTATTCACTTGGAGTTACATTATTTCAAATGGTAACCGGGCAGTGTCCTTATGATAATGCTAGTACTGAATTCTCGGTTTATAAACAAATTGTTAATGAGCCATTGCCTCGAATTAAAACAATTTATCCAGGTGTAGATATATTTTTCCAGACGTTAATAGATAAATCTACTCAAAAACAAAAAGATAGAAGATTTGCAAGTTGTGAAGAGTTTAAAGAGTATTTGAGAAAAGAACCTTTAAAGGATGACGCGACTATCTTGGTCGAGCCAGAAGTACCACATCCTATCTCTCCTAAAGTTCCTGAGGGTATAACAAGTCCAGAAAAAACACAACCTCCCAAAAGCAAAAAACTGCTATATCTTATAATACCGTCATTTATTATTTTAATAGGAATTATAATTTTTCAGTCTCAAAAGAAAGAAACATCATCAGACCTTAATACTTCATTAAATAACGAAGTAAGTGTTTCATTAACAAAGTCTGAAGAACCTGAAGAAACAATTGAAGAAACTGTTTCTTTAAGCGATATCAATATTTCATCCCTTAATTACAATTTAATGTCATCAAACAACATTGACATTTATAAAGGAGATGAATTCAATTTAACCTTTTCTGAAAACAATAATTTAGACTCAAAATTTGTATTTGACCTGAGATGTTCATCTTGTAGTGATTTTGGAAAGGTAAATAACACTAAGTACAAAGGAATTTCATATGATAATAATTTCACTGTAGATCTTTATTTAAAAGATTCAGACTTCAATAATGAAAAATATATTGACAGTTATACTTTTTCTACCTTAAACAAAGTGCTCAACAGTACACCTGAGAAAACTGCAAAAATGTGGTTAGAGAATATTGATAACCAGACTGGTTATTCTGTTCAAACTAAATGGGATAATTCTGGATACTTCAATGGATATGGCTCTACCCAAGTAACCAAAATTTATTACATAAATGAACAATATAATGATGGTGACTATGCCGAAGTAGAAATTAAGTATAGTTCATACGACCCATCAAACAATAACAGTTTCGAACTAGTTCAATTAATTAAAATGAATTATTATGGCCCAACACAAGGTTGGAAATGGTCAGCAAAAACAAACGTAGTTTCTCCCAAACAAATCTAAATGATAAAATATTTTACACTCACTATCACTTTACTATTTTCTATTTTAATTAATGCCCAAGAAATTATAACAGAAATTGAAGAGGATGAATGGTATACCGTTTATGAATCAAAAGATCGCTCTTTAAAACTTCAAGTAAAGTTTGAAATATCTCAAAACTTATGCGGTCAAAATTCACCTACAAAATTTTTGTACAAATATAAAGGACAACTGGAAGATGTTGAAAATTATGGGAAATGGGAATTGGATTACTTAGATTGCAATGATGTAACATACACAATGACAGGATATGCGCCACTATCCAGCAAATGTGAAAACATGTCTGGCATTGGAAAAAACCAGGATTTTCACATGCAAGAAGAAGAAGAATCTCTTACCGCCAAGAAACTAGTTGAAATAAGACCAAATGTGGGCAACGCCAATGAGTATTTTAGTCTCCCTAAAAAAGAAGCTATTCTTAAGAATTCATTCGACCCAGAGAGATTAGTGGCTAATAAGACCACCGTTAAATATATGGAAAATGTAACACTCACTATTGAAGGAGGATCCCTCGGTATTGGAGCCGAATGGAAATTATACGAATCCACTTGTGGGGGCACACCAATCCCATCTAAAAGCAATGAAAAAGTATTTAACATAATCGCTGAAAAAACTACAGTTTATTTTGCTAGAGCAGAAGGTCAAAATAATCAAACTACGTGTGTTTCTATTAAAGTAGAAGTTGACAAATCCTCTACTCTTCCAAAATCTATTAAAGGTAAAAATCAAATTTGTACAGGTTCTTCAACGACTCTAGACCTAGACGGAGGAGTTTTAGGGCCTGGAAGTCAATGGCATTGGTATCAAGATGAGTGTGAACTTGGATCTTCAATAGGAACAGGAGTGTCAATAGAAGTGTCTCCTACCAGTACGACCAATTATTTCGTGCGGGCGCAATCCAATGATGGGACGAACATTTCAAGTTGCATTTCTAAAAGAATTGAAGTAGTGAACAAACCCACTGATCCAAGAGATATTTCAACAACATACAATTTAGATGAAATATGTGAAGGAAAAAAAATTGTTTTGAAAGCCGAGGGTGAATTACAAAATGGATGTTATTGGAGATGGTCTACTACAAATGATTATAATACAATTTTATCCAAAAATGAAGAATTAGTTGTAACACCTGATAACACTACTGTTTATATTCTTCAAATGGATAATGATCAATGTGGTGCATCGATTCAAGTAAAACAGGAAATAATTGTTTATCGCAAATCTGTAAAACCTAACATAGAACAAATATATGACTCTAAAGGAAAAAAAAGTAATTTAGTCGTTACCGGAGGGTATCTTGCTGAAAAATCTAAATGGATTTGGTATTCTTATGATGAAAAAAAGGGGCATATTAAATTAGAAACAGGAGACAAACTTGCGGTTATTAAAAAATACCAAGAAAATAAAATTTTCGTTCGAGCAGAAGGTTCTAAATGCGAAGACCAAACACAATATGCTGAAATAATGGTGAGAAACTCGGACAAGAAAGAGAAATTAACACAACCAATAAATTTAAAATATAGTAAAACAAATAAAAACTTGCATTTTGGTTTTCATTTTGGAGTTGACTATTCGCTTTATCAAGATTCAATTTATTCTGACAATGTCAGTTTTCAAAATAAACAAATAGAACGAATTTATCCAGGCTACATAGTGGGTCTAGAATTTCACCCTGTATTTAAAGAAAAGTTTTATTTTGGTATGTTTGGAACATATGGAAGTTCTTCTTCTTTTTTAACTGAAAGTATAAAAAATGACACTACTGAAAGAATCTCATCAGGAAACATTAATTACACTTTTGGTGGAGAATTAGGATGGTCTATCTCAAGGAGTAATGTTGTTAAAATGTTCGTAAAATACAATAGGAAAATTATTGGATTAAACATAAGTAGTGATTTATCTGCTAGGGATTCATTGACAGGTAACTTTCCCTCCCCATTTGCAAACTATTCAAATAACAATGAATCATACCTTGATATGCTTTCTCTAGGTTTTAGATTTGGAACTTTTGGCGCTGATAATCGTGTTAAAAATAATGGGAACGTTAAACAAGCTCATCACTTAGATTTGAAACTAAACCTTCATAATAGATCGTACAAAAACAACTTTGAGTCTTTCCAAAAAATTGGAGATTGGAGACTAGGATTTGATGTTAGTTATTGGAGGCATAGTTTATGGAGATTTGGTTTAAATATTGGATACAATCAAAACATTTCACAACTAATTTCCGGAAATAGTACTGTTCTGCCCGATTATTACGTTGGATATTTTGCAATAAATTTAGATTTTTTCAAATAATGGTTAAAAAGATTACATAATTATTGGAATTATTACAATTTTACCAATCTGCTTTATTATTTTCCTTTCTCTTTTACCTTATGAAAATAGAACAGTAGGTATCTGCTTTTGGATTGTAAATCTGTAAATGACAGTATTCAATTAAACACTTTAGATTGTAATGCTTTAATTCGGATAGTTCTAAAATTTTAAATTTACCTGAGCATCTCAAGTCTATAAATTACTGCGGCATTTCTCAAGTTTCAAAAAGAAATTGATTTTTTATTAGATTCTTTACTATTGAATGAAAATATAGTTTTAGATGAATATTATAATTCTCTCACAACCGCTGTTTTTGATTCAACTACTTTTAGTCCCGACACACTAGAATTTAATGCAATAATGGAAAAATTAATATTCGCTGAGAGAGCAGTTATCACATGTTACCAGGTTCACGAACCGAATATTTATATCGGGGTATTGGAGATTTTTGGTTGAATAATATATCCACACACTTAACAAAACTAAATCTAAACAATTCGAATTTAAAATATGAAGATGACTATAAAATTCTAGTTGAAGATGTGGATAGAATAGCTTTCATGTTGAAGTAAAATATAGTTACACGGAAAAAATTACAGAATTATCTTATAGAAAAGCGATTTGTTCTATATATTTCAAAGAGTTTGGTTCGGTACTGGAATAATAACCAAACTTTTTTTGTTGGTAGGTCTAATATCTTTATCTTGGTGTACCTATTTGCTACTAAAAAAAAAAATCTCTTATATTTAAAACTAAAGAATTATGAAACAAACTTTATCCCTTCTATTACTCATTTGTGTATGTATTACTAATTACTCACAAGACATATATGATACTGACTTAGTCAGTTTTGGTTCAAAATCATTTAACAACGAAGAATTCAAAATAGTCACTTTAAAAAGAGATAACAATAGGGTCAGGGTAAAATATTTCGCATCAGAAATAGGTGGAAAATCTGTTGGAGAACGATACAATGAATGGAGTAAAAATAAAAACATTATTTGTTATTCGTCTGGAGCTTATATGAGTGATTTGAGTGCGTCACAAGCTAATTTGGTAGGTTTGACATTTGATTATGGTGATGTGGTTAATCAGCACCTTATTTTAGATAGACTACATGCTTTGGTTGTTGTATATCCAAATGGAAATATAGATATAGCCAACTTAAATGAAGGCACATTAACTTTTTCCGGTTCAGGTAGCGCAAATACATTTGACCTAACAAATTCAATGCAAAAGCAAAAATTTATAGATTGGGCAAAAGACAATAAACTAACCATATTCCAAACTCATTTACTTGCTTTTAATAATGAAATATTATTGGCTAAAAACAGTCCGCCTGATGAAAGAGAAAGAAGATTTTTGGTAGTAGCCGAAAAAAACGGAAAAGAAGTTCAATTTATTATTCATAAAGAGCAGTATAGTTCTTTGCTTAGATCAACTACAGCAGTTTTTGATTATTTAAAGTCAAAGGGGTATTCAGTAAAATCTTTAATCAATTTAGACACAGGTGCTCAAGACGTTTTTAAGTTTTTTAACTATGATGGTACTGAAAACAATAAGTTAGTTACTAAAATGAATGTTAATGATGCTAGAAATCTAATTGTATATTATTATCAATAGATGAAATTAATTCTTTACATATTAATTTATTTTTTTTGCAATTCTTTATTCTCTCAAAATCAAGTTAGACGAGAGTCAAGTTTATATGAAAAACTTGAGATTCAAGAATTACTTCAGGAAATTTGTGATTTAAACACTATAGACAGTAAATTGATAAATCAAATTGCTAAAGAGAAAGTAGCATTAATTGATTCTATAAAAGGAGATTCCGTTTTATATAAACTAAGAGAGCTAGAATTTGACTTTAAAATCAACAAAGCTAAATTTGAATTAGCAAAGGAAATCTTGAAATTAAGGAAATCTGAACTTGATGGATCTTATTTACTAAATTTTAAAGGTGTTAAATATCAAATATTTATACCGAATAATAAAAATTTAGAAGTTGCATTTCATCACAAAGACAAAAAAGGAAAAAAATACAACTCGATCAAAAGACTTAAAGATGATTTACAAAGTCAAAGTAAAGAAGTGTTATTCATTACTAACGGAGGAATGTATACGCCCGAAAGTGACCCTGAAGGATTATTTGTAGAAAATTACAAAACACTATTCTCATTGGACACTGGGAGTTCTGAGATCTTCTTAAACTTTTACTTGCATCCGAATGGAGTCTATTATATCGATAAATTTGGAAAGCCCCAGATATGTGCTACTAAAAAATATGTGGAGATGATGAAAGACACTTTATTTCAGCCAAAGTTTGCCACCCAATCTGGACCGATGTTAAGAATAGACAGTAAAATGCACCCAAAATTTAACGAAACCTCTGTAAGTAAAAAACTTCGAAGCGGTATTGGAGTCTATGAAGGATTGAGCGTTTTTGCCATTACTCGAGGGGTATCAAATTTCTACGATTTTTCATCTTTCTATGATATTGTTTTTTCATGCGAAAATGCATTATTCCTGGACGGAGTTATTTCCCAAGCATATGACCCAAAACTTTCTCCTAATGATTTAGGTGGTAATTTTGGACCTTTGATTTCTATCACCTCTGAACCTAAAGATTAAAAAAACAATGGCGAAATATAACTTATTCTTAATTTTAAATTGCAAATATTCTTTTATTATGCACTTGAATTTTATAGGCAAATTTTTATGATTAATCAAAACATACTTTATATTAGTAACTCCAAAAGTGAGATGAATTAATGAACTTGCTCAATGAAACAATAGATGGTATAGAAGTGGTTAGGGAGATTGCAGAAGGAGGCACTGCAATTGTCTATGAAGGAAGAAATAAACTAATGATTCCTTCTGCTCTAAAAGTTCTTTTACCAAAGTTTTCCAAAAACGAAGAAGTTAGGCGTAGATTTGAAATTGAGGCCAAGATTTTAGCAAAGTTGCGTCACCCTAATATTGTTTCAATAAACAATTACCATGACCTAGGGGAGTTGCTGGTCATTACAATGGAATATCTGGATGGTGTCGACCTAATGAGTTATATAGAAGCAAATGGAAAACTTAGCAAAGAAGAAACAAAGAAAATAATTCTCCAAGTACTAGAAGGTCTTAAATTTGCTCATAGAGCCAACATCTTACATCGAGATATAAAACCATCAAACATATTTGTAACCAGTTTAGGACAGGTAAAAGTATTAGACTTTGGTATTTCCAAAATTTTAATGCCAAGCAATCCAGAAGATACTATAGTTGATAAAACAATCGAAGACGCACCAACGCGACAATTAACATCTGTTGAAAGCATTCTGGGCACTCCAATTTTCATGAGTCCTGAACAAATTGAAAATCCAAGGGAAGTTGATGAAAGAAGTGATATCTATTCATTAGGCGTTGTAATGTGGACCATGCTAAATGGCAAACTACCATACTCCTATAATTCAGGCTCTATAGCGGATTTATCCAAAATAAGCAACTCTATTTTATGCAACCCTCTTCCTGAAACTCCTAATTCTGAACATCTGAATTCTGTAATTTCTAAAGCCACTGAAAAGAACAAAAATGCAAGATTTCAAAACATACAAGAGTTTATAGATGCTCTAGAATTAAAATATTCCCCTCCCCCTACTGGTCCAAGAATAAAAATAACTGCAATAATTTTATCTTTTATTGGATTAATCATTGCCATCGGTATATCTACCAAGTATGTACTTAATTCTGAAAAAACGGAACCAGTTGAAAAAGCAACCCTTGTTAAAACAGAACAAGGAAGCGAACCGGGTATTAACAGTTTTGGCATTCAGGAAACTAAGGACACCAATGATTTTTATATTCTCTCTACAGTTTCTGTAGCTTCAGAAAGCCAGGCGAAATCAAAAGCGGAAAACTTACAAGACGAAGGATATGATGCAGGTTATCTATGGATACCTAATTACAACTCTCTGTCTGGAGCACCAAAATATCTTGTTTTTATTGGCCCTTTTGACACACCTATAGAATGTGGAATTAAAACTGAAAACTACAGAAAAATTGACACAACAGCTTATGGATTCTTAGTTTCTAAAAAAAATAAAAGAGTAATTATATCTGATAAGCACACTTATTATGTGACAAATCCTTATTACCCAAGCGGAACCATTATTTCAGATAGCTCAATTGATGACAATCCTGGATCAACAATAGACAATTCGAATCCTAGTGAAATTATAGCACATGAAACCCAACAGAATATTTCAATAATAAGTGAAATAGAAACATGCAAGAATTTAAGTGGAAAGGCTAAAATAGACTACTTTATTAAATCTGTTGTGAAGGCAAAGAATACTAAAAGTTTTTCATCATCAGATAAAAATGATTATAAATCACTACTTCAATCTTGTTTCGATAATTTTCATTCTTTGTATAATCAGATGAATGACGAAACGGTATGCTCATATCTCTCAACGTTCAAAAGTGAATTTGAAGGTGTTAACTTATCGCTTAACAATAAGTTTAAAGATATTAATTATGATAAACAATGTATGTTAACTATTCCATGAAAAATAATGTGTATATAATTCTACCCTTGCTACTATTATTAAGCTTCAACATTGACGCTCAAAAATACAAGAACTATTCATTCCATCAGAAAATGAAATACGCTTTAAATTTTGAATCAACATTAAAAACGGATAAAAAAACAGGTCAATATGAACCAATATTTGTTTCCAACGGAGGCGCTAAGACTATCAACGTACTAAACAAAGGCAAAGCGAAAAAGGAAAAACAATTCATTCTTGACTTAAAAATCGACAGTATAATGAAATCCATTAATGCCGGCACAGATGAACTAGATGATGAATTAGGAGAATTTACCGACTCTGAATTAACAAAAAAAAGAAACCAATTGGACAATCAAGTGTCCAGCATTTATAATGAAATTAAAAAAATTGCCGAATCCGATCAAGATGACTTAGAAAAACAACAAGAAAAATTAAAACTTCTAACAAAAATAAATGACCTAAAGCATGATGTCGATAATTTGAAAAAGTTATCCAAAAATGTCAGAACATT
>JAGYKU010000042.1 GCA_018401455.1 Flavobacteriales bacterium | reverse complement strand
AAAAACATGTTCTCTCTCACTTCGCAAAAACGCATCTAACGAAGGGTCTATGTCCTGTAAAGTATCGTTATCATCATATTCAAAATAAAATTGACTTCCAAAATACTCTGTTCTACCGGCATTAATAATTCCTTCAAAAGACATATTTCTGTTCTTTTTCAAAACTAGTGTTCCACCTGTTGGATAAATATTTACAAACTTAGATTCACTCAACACTATTTTAGGCGCTCCATTAATCGTTAAATCATAAGAAACTAAACTTAATTCTGCGTTATTTTTGGATTGTGATCTAATATCTATTACATCATAATCTTTTCGTTTCGAATTTTGCTCGATGTAATTGAATAATTTATCTTTGAGGTGAATCATTTTTGATTCATTGTCATAATCTAAAAAACCTTGAATCATCAATTCATATAAAATGGGCTCTACATCTGTCATTGAATTCATCAAAGCAGAAGAAACATCCGCAAGTGATAGATCCCTTGAAGTTAACTTATTACTTTGGTTTTTTAACTGTACTAATGGGTTTTGACCGATACCCGTAATTCTATTATAGTCTGATCTACTAAAATAACTTAAAGAAGTAAATTGTGCAGTTGTATCTGTACTTCCGTACAATGGTGCAAAACTAATAACAGGATCGCCCATTTTCCAATATAGTGCTTCAGAGGTAATATCTAATTGATGATAGGAATCAGAGAAAGGAGCCGATGTAATACCTTGACCTCTAGTTAAAGTGATTTTTGATTCGTTATTTTTATTATTGAATTGAAATAAAACTCCAGGATGCGTCAAAGAATCCTGTTCATCTAGTTTGAATTTTACTTTGGCTTTTTGCGCGACAGCACCATCTTTATTGATTACAAACTCAATAGATTGCACATTTAAAAAAGGTTTGTCCTTGTATTTATAATCTAATTGTGCCAAATCGCCTATACTTCCAGAACCTCTTAAGTTGGGGCCAACCAATTTGAAACCACCAACATAATCTACATTTGGGAAAATATCTTTGATCTCAAGTCTTTGGGAATAGGAGGAAAACTCAGGAAATGATACTTGTTCTATTCCACGATTTGAAACTACATTTTCTCGAACTTCTCCATAGATAGGTTCATCAAAATAAATACTGTAAAACTTTACAGAATCCATTTTATAAGATGAACTGGTCATACTAATATTATAATCTCCAACTTCTGCATAAAACTTATCTGTGGGCAGTTCTGCTCGTTCCCAGGTCAGCGTTCCTCCTTCTCCTTTCCATTTGGAAGAAAAGGGATAATATGCTCCTTTGGTTTTATATAGAACAGAACTATCATTTTTTGAGTAACATTTTAATTCTATTTCCTCAAAATTTATAATCGGTTCTTTCTCATAAGAAAAAGTGAAATTATTTTTGCTTGCTTTCCACTGTGTACTTGAAGATTTAAATATAGTATTGTCATTCAAAATCAAAGCACAAGTTTCAATGTATTGCGTAAATCTGGATTTATTTTTTTCTGCAAGCGCTTTTTCAACTGTAGTATGCCATTTACTAAATTCATCTTCATTCATTCCGCTTGTAACAGCATACTGTATAGCCAATAAATAATTTTTAAAATCAGGATAAATTTTCAATCTTTTTAGTGCAATATCGTTGGTAGCACTATATATCGAAGCTCTCATACTTGGTGTATAATTTCCTCCAAACCAAATTGGCTCGAATGCTTTAGTAAATTCTTTGGCATCTTCTTTATTGGCTGAACCGAGATAATTGTTTATTTCTTTAATAAACTTGGTAGAATCTGTACTGAAAAAAGATTGAGTATATGTTTGTGTTCCAATCAACAAAAAGAGAGGAAGTATGAGGTGTTTTAGTAATTTCATTTAGTTAATCTTTAATGAATTGAACCATAGCCCAATTGTTTTTACTTTTCGAATTTACAAATTTCAATCCATATTCCAATGCACGAGTTGTTAACACTTCAACATCTGTAGTATAAAACCCACTAATTAAAAGTATTGCTCCGTGTTTCATTGTTTTGAAATATAGTGGAATATCTCTGTGTAAAATATTTCTATTGATATTGGCGATAAAAACATCAAAAAAGGGATCGTTTCCTAGCAAAGAGGCATCTCCTTCGAAAAACTCAATATCGTCAATTTGATTTAAATTAGCATTTTCTATGCTATTGAGGTAAGCCCAATTTTCTATGTCAATTCCTTGTGCTGTTGCTGCTCCTAATTTTTTAGCAATAATTGCCAAAACTCCAGTCCCGCACCCCATATCCATAACAGATTTTCCTTTTAAATCCATTTCAAAAAGATGTTGACTCAACAAAAAAGTAGTTTCGTGATGTCCAGTTCCAAAAGACATTTTGGGAGAAATTACAATATCATAATCGCAACTATTTTTATCGTGAAATGGTGCTCTGATAATGCATTTTTCATTTACAACTATAGGTTCAAATTGACTTTCCCAATTGGCATTCCAATTTTGTTGTTCAATTAATTCAACTTCCATTTTGATGTCCAAATCCGGAAGATTATGAATCATTAAATCATCAAGCAGAACACGATTAAAATCTGACTCAGGAATGAAAGCTTCTACACCAGATTTGGTATCTACAATGGACTCAAAATCTAATTGATCTAAATCTGCATATAAAATTTCTCTTGCAGGTAGTAATGGATTCAATTCGAAAGAAACTTTGTAATAATTCATAATGCAATAACTTTAAAATGACTGTGCAATTTGAAGAAATGAATTGGCATTTAATGCAGCGCCACCTATTAAACCTCCATCAATATCAGGAGAATCGAAAAGTTCTTTTGCATTTTCAGGTTTACAACTTCCACCATATAAAATCGAAATTTTATTGGAGGCATCTCCAATTTTAGAATTCAGAATTGACCTAATAAAAGCGTGCATTTCCTGTGCTTGATGGGTAGATGCTGTTTTACCAGTTCCTATTGCCCATACAGGTTCGTAAGCAATTACTAATTTTTCTATTTCAGCGTTCGAAAGTCCTACAATAGCTTTTTCAATTTGATTTTGCACAACTTCATTTTGGCGCCCCGCTTCTCTTTCCTCAAGGAGTTCGCCACAACATAAAATTGGTGTGATATTATGTTTCAATAATTGTTTCAATTTGGAATTGATGATAGTATCTGTATCTCCAAAGTATTGTCTTCTTTCGGAATGTCCAACAATGCAATATTCAACATTCATACTTTGAATCATAGAAGCGGAAATTTCTCCAGTGAATGCTCCATTTTCTTTATCAGAGACGTTTTGTAAACCTATATTAAAAGAATTTGCATTTTGTAGGGCTAGTTCAGTATAAATCGAAGGTGGACAAAGAATAATCTCGCATTGATTTTGAGAAGGAAAATTGGCTTGTAATTCTTTCAACAAAGTTAAGGCTTCGTCTTTAGATAAATTCATTTTCCAATTTCCTGCTACAATTTTTTTTCTCATCATTTTATTTTAATCTAATTCGGGGGTCAAGAAATCCATAAACGATATCTACAATCATGTTGATTATAACAAAAAATGTACTTATGACAATAGTAATTCCTAACATTGTTGGTAAATCTCCGTTTTGAATTGCTAACAATAATTCAGAACCTATTCCATTCCAGTTAAAAATGGTTTCAACAAAAACTGCTCCAGCCAACAAGGACGCAAACGACCCTGAAACTGCAGTAATCACAGGATTCATCGCGTTTTTAAGTGCATGTTTGAAAACTACACTAAATTCTGACAAACCTTTCGCCCTAGCAGTTCTGATATAATCTTCGTTCATCACATCTAGCATTGAACTCCTCATCAATTGAGAAACCAACGCTAAGGGTCTTACTCCCAAAACTATCGCTGGAAGAATCAAATTTTCTATAGTCAAGTATTCTTCTCCTGACATATCATCTATGCTGTAAAGTTGACCAGTTACATTTAATCCTGTTCCTGGCCCAATAATTACTTCTCCTATAAGTGGAATATTTTCGAATCCAAAAACAGAGTATCCAATGATGTAAAAAATCCAAATGCCTATTCCAAACAAAAGGCCTTTAAATGCCCATAGAGCGACAAGGCTCATAGTGATTTTTTCTTTTTCTGTTTTTATTTTCTTTCTGTTTTTATTTAAAAAAGCAGCAATTCCAACAAACAAAGCAAAAAGCATCATCACCAAAGGAAAAATAGGCAATTCAGATTGCTCCGACCAGAGTTCCCCAAAAACCTGGGAGGCTATGGCTGCTGTAAAAAAAGAAGGAGCAGACATTCCTGTAACAGCAATGATAAAAGTAGAATTATCCAAAAAAGACCCTTTTTTTAGAGCAGAAATGATACCAATCAAAACACCAAATATAAAAGCAATCATAATAGCTGCAAAAGCCAAAACTACTGTATCAGGAAGTGTATGCCAAATAATATCTGCAACAGGTCTTTTAGTAGCGTAAGATTGTCTTAAATAAGGGTATTTGATATACATAGAATTACTTCCTATATCAAGAAGATAAGTACCAGAATACTTGCTTGTATCCATATAAATTCTACTATCAATATCAGCATTGTGAAATGAAATCGGAGACAAATCGTTTAGATATAGAAAATATCTTTGGTACAGCGGTAGATCTAACCCTAAGTCTTTTTCAATGTTTTGAATAATTTCCTCCGTAGCATTCTGACCACCAATCAATAAAGCAGGATTACCACCCGTAGAGTTTTGCAAAAAGAAAACACCCGAAACCACACCAAAAAGTATGATAAATCCGTAAAACATTTTCTTTAAGATAAACTTCCCCACGCGTTAACTTTTATTTAGCCCGCTAATTTAGGAATTCTATTGAAAAAGGCATCTAGTTGAGGAACAATTTTTATTATTTTAGATGATTACCTCAATTTTGTAGATAGGAAAAGGAGTTCTTAGTGATTAGTTCTTAGTGATTAGCCCTAAAACTACCATAGGCAAAGCCATATTTCCAACTTGATTTAGCATTAAACAGATGTGTTGAAGGCTAAATATTGTAGAAATAAAGACTTTATGAAATATGGGAAAAATGATTTTACGATAAGTGAGAAAGTGCAAAACCAAATAAACAAGAACTACTTAACAAAATATCGAAAAATAAAAATGTTTCGTGTATGAACGAAAATCCTTACTTTCGCAGTTCAAATAAATTTGATGGAAAATAATTATGTAGTAATAATGGCTGGAGGTATAGGAAGTAGATTCTGGCCTATGAGTACTTCTACCAATCCTAAACAGTTTCACGATGTACTTGGAATAGGAAAGTCATTGCTTCAACTTACGGTAGATCGATATACTTCTATGTGTAAAGAAGAAAATATTTTTATTGTCACCAATGAAAAGTACAAATCCTTAGTTAAAGAACAACTTCCGAACTTTAAAGATGATCAAATTTTATTAGAGCCCAGTCGTAAAAACACGGCTCCTTGTATTGCTTATGCTTGCTATAAAATTCATTCTAAAAATGAAAATGCTAATATTATTGTGGCACCAAGCGATCATTTAATATTAAGAGAAATTGAATTTCAAAAAACCATCAAAACAGCTTTAGAAAATGTTTCTCAAAAAGACTGTTTGATGACTATAGGAATTATGCCTACAAGACCTGATACTGGTTACGGATATATTCAGTTTGTTCAAGGTGAAACCAATATAAGAAAAGTAAAAACATTTACTGAAAAGCCTTCCTTAGATATTGCGCAAAGGTTTTTGGAAAGTGGCGATTTTTATTGGAATTCAGGAATGTTTATTTGGAATGTAAAATCCATCATAAAAGCGTTTGAAATCCTTTTGCCTGAAATTGGCAAACTATTTACTGAAATTAAAGACGATTATTACACAGATAAAGAAATTGCTTCTATTAATAGAATATATCCCATGTAGAATATTTCATTGATTATGGCATTATGGAAAAAGCAGATAATGTACACGTAATCTTAGCAGATTTGGGCTGGAGCGATTTGGGAACTTGGGGTTCATTGTACACTCACATAGAAAAAGACGAAAACAAAAATGCCGTTGTAGGTAAAAATGTTTTGACCTATGATGCCAACGATAATATGATTTTAGTGCCAGATGATGTTGTGTAGTGCAAGGATTAAAAGATTTTATCATTGTAGAAAGTAATAATACTTTGCTTATATGTAAAAAGAGATGAGCAAAAATCAAACAGTTTGTCACAGACATAAAGTCAAAAAGGGGATAAATTTGTTTAAAACAAACTTGCTGTTATTTTTTTATGTATATCCGCTTTTATACCATTAAACAAATTTAACCAACATTAAGGTTTTAGAATAAGACTCAAAAATAGTTTAAAACAAAAAAGTTTAAGGTCAGGTCGAGTGGGTTTAGTTTCGTTTATTTTTCTTGGGAGTTAACTTCAGGTATTCTAAAACATTAAATATAATTTTAAAAACCATTACTGGTAACTTTGCGGGGAATCATTTTTTTAATCTCAATAAACTAAACAATATTAATTTTAGTTGTTAACAACATAGAACATAAACAACATCATATTGTTTTTTGTGTGTACTTTTGACCTATATAACTACAATGAGTCAGTTAAAAAATTCGATAAAAGAATCCCTATTTTACGGGAAAATTCTTCTCTTTGGGGAGTATGGTGTGATAGAAGATTCTATGGCATTATCCATTCCATTTGAACATTTCAACGGTCAGTTTATATTTCATAGTGAAAACAAAGAGTTTGCTGAAACCAGCAATAAAAATTTAAGAGAATATTACCAATATTTATCAAAAAGAAAATCAGAAGGTAGTTTGCCTTTAGACATAAACCTTGACAAATTCAAACAAGATATCGATGAGGGAATGCTGTTTGACTCTAGTATTCCTCAAGGATATGGTGTGGGGAGACTCTGGCGCCTTGGTTGCGCCTCTATCTATGATAAATATGCGATAAATAAAATTAAAAGTCAGAATATTGAAAACGGAAAAATTCTTGAACTAAAAGATTGGTGATTTAGAATCTTATTTTCACGGAACAAGTTCTGGATTAGATCCATTGATTTGCTATTTAAGATTACCTATTTTAATAAAATCAAAATCTGAATTAGAATCTGTTGGAATTGTCAAGGCTCTGCTAAAGGAGGTATTTTCAATACAGGACAAATTGGGAAGACACAGCCATTAGCTGCCAACACTTCTTAGAAAGATGCAAAGAAGAAGGTTTTAGAAATATGATTAAAACCCAATTCAAAATAAATACAATGATGCTAGTATTTCGTTTCTTTTCACGAAAGATGGAAAATCATTGTTTAGCAAATGTAAAAAGCCTATCTGGAATTTTATTAGAACATTTCAAACCTATGATTCCTCAATTATATCAAGATTTATGGCAAGAAGGAATCAACTCAAATGCTTTGGCCATTACCTTTAAACTTTGTGGTTCTGGAGGTGGTGGATTCATTTAGATTTGCTGAAGATTTGGGAAAAAGCACAAAAACAAACTTAAAGATTACCAATTGGATGTAATATATAGGTTTTAAGGTGATTTGTCTTTCAAAAACATAAGCCTTAATTTATA
Organism: Flavobacteriales bacterium; assembly: GCA_018401455.1. Lineage (GTDB taxonomy): Bacteria > Bacteroidota > Bacteroidia > Flavobacteriales_D > Parvicellaceae > Parvicella. The sequence goes on along the minus strand of JAGYKU010000042.1, from coordinate 20,148 downwards.
TTTTATATTGCCTTTGATAAATAATTTAAACTACTCCCAAAATTTTTATGATTCAAGAAATCAATAAAAGACAACGTTTCATTATCAAACTCCTATCTCTTCTTTCTATTGTGAGATGGTACAATGTATTGATTGTTGCTCTTGCATTATTTTTTGCATCCATATTTTTATTAAATCCTACTTCAGAGTTCAAAACTATTCTTTTTGATTTCAAACTCTACGCAAACATTATTGCAATATCACTCTTAATAATGGCTGGTTTTATTATTAATGCTTTTTATGATTTTGAAAAAGACATCATTAACAGACCTGAAGAAACTATTTTTGGTAGAATCATTAGTAAAACTTTTTGCTTAAATGCTTATGTTTTCTTCATTTTCTTAGCATTAGTAATTTCAGCATTTATCGATTGGAAGATTTTAATGTTTAATTTCTTTTCTCATTTGGACTCTGGTTTTATTCTCATAAATTAAGAAAAAGCCTTTGCAGGTGAAATTATTGCCTTCTTACTAACCATTGCCCTTTTTTAGCATTAGTATTTTATACTGGAATATAATTTAATGACTTTGTTTGTTGGCTATATTTTACTATGAGCCTTACAAGAGAAGTTATCAAAAAATGATTCATCTCAAAGGAGATTTGATTGTAGGAGAAAAGTCTCTTCCTATTATATTAGGTATTAGAAAAACAAAATACATTATACTTATTTTAATGCTCATCGCTTTAGGATGTATCTCGTTTTTATTCAAAGATATTTTATACTTGCCTATCGTAGGTTACTTTTCAATTGGTGGCACTTTGTATCTTTATAAGCATTTATTTTTTGAGAAAAAGCAAAAGTGCTAAAGACTATGAAATCATCAATTTAATTTATAAATTGTTGTTGATTTTGCTATTTTATCGATACCTCTTGCTAAGTATTGGTGGTAATTTAGATTAGAATTTCCATAGGTTTAAAAGTCTTCTTTTCTTCACCTTCATCTTCTGCGGGACTAAGTGCTTTTGCCTTTTTTACCAATTAAATATTTCAACATAATTTCATGTGTACCTCCAGTACCAACTGCAGGACCTTGTCTTCCTAAATCATAAGAATAATTTACTTGAAACCTTTCTTTTGCCAGCATTCCTATATTAAATAATAAACCTACCTGTTGTCTATAACCAACTCCTAGAAATAAGTTTTTGTTGAACATAAAATTAGCAAACACATCAAATTGTGAAGATGCTTTGGACTGTCTATAAAAAACAGTGGGCAACAATGTAATTTCATTATTAATTTCATATTCATAAGTTGCATACACATTCAAATGAGATTGTAAATTGTAGGAAGCTTCAATATTAGTATTGGTAATTTGAGTTTGGTTGCAATTTGTGGTAAACTGATTCCTAATTTCACATCTTTGAAATTGATCACAGTTCCAAAATTAGCATCAAACATAGTTCCTGAAATATTACCTCCAGGAATATTAGATCATCTGTATAATCATCCGCTCTTATGTCTCCAAAATTTAATGAGTTTTGAATAATTCCAAGACCTAAACCAAATGAAAGGCGAAAGTCTTTGTTAATTTCAAATGGTAGGCGTAATTTAATTTAGCATCAATGTTTTCATAATATATTTCATCATAAATTAAACACTCCTCCAATTCCCATTTTTTTGTTTAAAGCTGTATGTCCAGATACAAAAGCTGTGCTTGGTGCTCCAACATAATTCAGCCATTGTTTTCTATAGTTTACAGTAATATCTGTTACACTTTTATATCCCGATTCAGCAGGGTTTACAAGAATAGGATTGTACGTATATAATGAACTCAACTGTGTTTGCTGAGCATTGGATATACCAATTGTAAAAACTGCTAAAACAAGCAATAAATACTTATATTTTGTTGTAATTTTTTGCATCTTACTATAAAATTATCTCATTAATAAAATAGAACCTTTAATGTCTTCTTTTCCTGCACAAACAATCTGAAAGAAATAAGTACCATCGGGAAGCGGCTCTCCTTGCATATTGGTTCCATCCCAATTATTTGTATATGCATTACTTTGCCAAACTAACTTAGCCCATCTATCATAAATCATTACATCACAACCATTAATCAAAGAAGGTTTACTCATTGTCCAAAAATCATTTTTACCATCACCATTAGGAGATAAGTAGTTATTGATAATTAGTTCAGTATCTTGGTTCACAGTTACGATAACCTGAGCAGTTGATTCACATCCTTCATCACTCAAGGCTGTAAGTGTGTAGGTGGTCGAAGCAGTTGGAACCACCCAAGGGTTTTCTGATGTATTGTCAGAAACATAAAAAGAAGGTGTCCACAATAAAGAATCATAGTTCGATACACTTACATTTAATTGAACAGAGTCCCCTTCTTCAATGGTATAATTGGAAACATTAGTAATGATTGGCGTTGGAAATACAGTAATATCAAAGGTACAACTAGCATTATTACCAACTAAATCTGTTGCGGTAAACTCTATAGTTGTAGTTCCTACTGGAAAAGCATCGCCCGAAACTAAACCTGAATTATCCGTTTGAGCAACAGTCACAATGCCACAATTATCATTTCCAAAAGGGGTATTAAATGTAAATACTGGATCGCAAGAAGACTGATTTCCAGGACAGCTAATAGTGGGTGCTTCAGTATCATCTGGTTGTGTTTGAACAACACAAGTTGCTATATTTCCAGAAGCATCTGAAACTGAAATCGTCACATTAACAATTCCCGAAACTAAAGTCCCAGCAATCGGTGATTGAGAAAATGTTGGATTGGCATCACAAAAATCACTATAAGTCGTTACGGATTCCAAATCTGGAATTTGATATTGGCAGTTACCGTCAATAGTTACACTTTGAATTCCAGGACAAGTTATAACCGGAGCAGTAGTGTCTGCTAAAGTTATTGTAAATGAGCAACTTGTATTGTTATTGTTATCATCTTCTACAAAAAGACTTATACTTTGTTGTGTTCCAATTCCTGAAATTACAGTCCCTGCAACTGGTGTTTGAGAATAGTTTGATGGGAAACCACAATTATCAGTGATATTCACAATTGTATCGTAGGAAGGAATTACGTATTCACAATTTTGATTCACGGGAACAGTTGGATTGGAAGGACATATCATTTGAGGCGCTACCAAATCAACAACAGTGATATCGAAGTCACAAGTTGAAGTATTTCCTGAAGCATCTGAAACTGTTATTTCAATGTTATTTACTGAACCCCCAGTAAGTATCGAACCAGCAACAATAGATTGAGTAATGGTTAAATTAGTGGTGCAATTATCTATTGCAAAAACATCAGGAGTATAATCCGGAACTGAGTAATCACATGAGGAAGCGCCAGTTGAAACAGTGGCACTAGATGGACAAGCAACCAAATTGGGAGAGGTTGTATCAATAGTTGAAATTTGCATCACACAATTGTTAGTGTTTCCATAAGAATCTTGAACATTTAAAACAACTTGAGTTGTGGTTGCTCCATTGATAACTGTTCCTGCAACTGGAAACTGCATAGAAGTAAATGTCCCACAATTATCAGAAACTCCAACAAGAGGAACCATATTTGGCAGTGTAAATTCACAATTTTGATTCAAAACGAAAGTAGAATCCTTACAATCAACAAAAGTAGGAGCCAATGTATCCTGAAGTGTAATTTGAAAAGAGCAAGAAGAACTATTTCCTGCTACATCAACTGCTTGAAGCGAAATAAAATGATTCGTATTTACTCCCGTAAGTTTTGTTCCAACGACAGGTGTTTGATTAATTGTCAAAGATGGATCACAATTATCAGAAGCTGTTGCACTACTTGTAAAATCAGGAACAATGTATTCACAATCCTCATTCATGTAGACAATAGAGTTACTGGGACAAGAAATTGTTGGAGCAGTAATATCGTTAGAAACTACTAAAAAAGAGCATGAATCAACATTTCCAAATATATCTTGTGCATATAAAGTTACCGTTTGTGAAGTAGTAAAAGTGGTGCCTGAGGGTGGGCTTTGTGTAATAATAGGATTAGCATCACAATTGTCTGTAGCGCTACTCAATGAAATGTAATTTTGTAAAACAGCCTGACAACTAGATGTAATTGGTTCAGTCTGGTCAGCAGGACATGAAATAATCGGGGCTAAAGTATCTCTCAATGTAATTTCAAAATAACATTTGACAATATTTCCATGAATATCTCCAATATCTAATTTGATAGAGTCTGTGTCAAAACACCTTGAAATTACAGTGCCTGCAATGGAGTCTGGGTACAACCCCAAACCACAATTGTCAGAAATATTTAAAAAGGAGCAATTGTAAAATCTTCAACAACATATTCACAATTTGAATTCACATATACATCTAATTGATTTACAACTTGAAGTGGGTTGCTCGTTGTCTTGTACTCAATATTAAAAGTGCAAGTAGAACTTTCCAAACCATTATCAATGGTATATTCTGTGTTGTAATACCAACTGGAAAAAAATCTCCAGATGTCAATCCAGAAGCATCAGTTTGCGAAATTGATGTTCCAGTACAATTGGAAGCACAAGTTGAATTGTATAATTCACAATGGCTCCACAATCTCCAGTGTCATTGGAAACATTGATATTTGCAGGACAATTTAAAGTGGGGGTTTGGGCTTTAACAAATGTGTATTGTAGCAATACAAAACACATGAAAAGTACTAGTTTATTCATATTTATAATTTTACAAACAATGTAAAAACCTTCATCAATATATTGATATCAAAATACTTAAGAGGTTAGTACATTTAAATTAATTGTAAAGTTAGAAAATCTTTTAACTTTTCAAATACCAAAATATAGAATTTATTCAAGATGATTTAAAAAGTTAAAAACTATAAAAAGTCAATTTTAATACTTTTCAATTTTGAGATATATGTTTTGCTAGTCGCATATCCAACTTCTCTAAGGAAATTATAATAATCTCCTCCTTTGTATCTCTTGTCTTGCCACTTTTTGTAATACGCAACACCTTCTGTCCAATTTTCAAACTGAATATACTTTTTCTTGTATCTAAATCCAAAAATATTATTTCCTTCTAAGGAGCAATAATCACAATCATACCAGCCTGTTTCTAAAATAGATTGCTTTAGTACAATTTCAGGATGCTTTACATTTAATTTCTCTAACTCTGCATAAACATTTTCGGGTGTTAATTCTGGAATTACTTCTTCAATAATTGGTCCTTTAGTAAAATCGTTTACTTCATTTATACAAAGTGAGTCTGCTTTAGAAGTTTGATTAGATTTAAAAGATAAAAGAGATAAAATTCCTATCAGGATAAAAAGACTTCTTTTAATTTTTGATAATTTCTTTTTTAATAACCTATAAGCAACATCACTACTTGATATGTTGTTTTTTGTGGCAGTTTTCTTATTTAGTGTACTTTTCATTTTTTTACTTTCTAATCCTCCTACAAAACTTGGTTATTTTATTAAACAAACAATACAGATAAGATGTCAACTTTCTGTAAATATTTAGTTTATTTACCACCCAAATTTCAAACGGGGTGCAAAGGTACAACTTTTTTTTGAATACCGTATCCTTTTGACGAATCGACCTTTTTTTCCTTTATAAATCACTGAATCTGTTTTGAATTGGTCTGAAAATTGTATAATTTTGTACTTAGATTTTATTACAACATAAAAAAAATTAAATTAAACAATATGAAAACAACTATTTTATCCATTTCATTAGCGCTTTTAGTAGGAGTTGTTGCTACAGGATTTGTAGTTTCAGAAAAGTCTGTTCCTGCTGATAATTACAAAGTCATCAAAGTTGATGGTAAAATTACTTACGTTAAATCTGGAAAAGATTTGTCAACAGGTGATTTGTTTGCTAGTAACGAAAAGTTAACTTTTGGCACTCAAGATTCAAGAGCAGCCGTAATTTCTTCTTTGAATGGAAGATTTGTTTTAACTCCAGATGCCAAAGGAGGGAGCGCATCAAACTTACTTCCTGCAATGAGCAATGTTGCTACGAGAAGTGGAGCATTAATAAATGCTCTCGATTTAAAAAATCATTTTGCTGAAAACTACTTACTTCTTGAAGAATTAGAATTGAAAATTAATTCTGAAGTATATCCAATGAATAAAGATAACTTTTTCTACCTTCAATATGAATTGAATGGTGAAGTTATTCCTAAAAAATTGAACTACCGAGATGATATTCTTGAACTAACGGCTAAAGAAATTTTCACTGTTGATGGTAAAGCGTTACCTATTCCAGAAAAAACTAAAATGTCACTTTACTACAGAAATAATGAAGTAAAGAAAAGCACAAAAATTAGTGATTTTAATTTAGTCGCTCCTGATTCTGAAAATCTAAAAGTTGAATTAGAAGTTATCTTAAGTGAAATAAAATCTAAAGATAAAGAGACTATTGCTAACGAAATCACTGCATATTTATATGAGTTTTATGGAAAGCCTCAAAAAGAAAATTTAAATGATTGGTTAGAAAAAAATATGAGTCTTTAATTTATTTTTTATTCAAAAAAACTAAGAGCGTTTTACCCTAATTTATTGAGTAAAACGCTCTTTTAGATTATATAAAATGAAAATTGTTTTTGCTATATCACTAATTTTAACAGGTTTGTTCATCACTAATTTTGTGATGGAAAAAGAATCAACTGCAATAGATAACTATAAAGTTATTAAAGTTGATGGGAAAATAATGTATGAAAAATCTGGTAAGAATATGACAACTGGAGATTTGTTTGCTAGTAATGAAAAATTATCATTTTTAACTCAAGAGTCCAGAGCCGCTGTAATTTCTCCTGTTAAAGGGCGTTTTGTACTAACTCCAAATTACGTTGCAGGTGCAGCGTCTAATTTACTTCCCGCTATGAGCAATGTCGCTACTAGAAGTGGTGCTTTAAATTCATCTTTTGATTTGAAAAATCATTTTCAAGGAGATTACTTAATCCTTGAAGAACAAAAAGTAACTTTGAATATCGAATCTTTTCCTCTTAGCGAAAAAACATTTTTCTATTTACAATACGATTTAAAAGGAGAAACTATTGCTAAAAACTCAAACATCAAAATGGTTCGATTATTTTAAATAGTCAGGAAATTTATACAATCGATGGAGTTAAAATGCCAATCCCACTTCAAATAAAAATGTCTTTATATTACAAAATTGATAAAGAAAATAAAACTACAAAAATAAGTGACTTTGTTTTAATTGCTCCAGACAACGACAACTTAAAATCTGAAATTTCAGTCTTATTAGACAATCTAAAATCAAAAGTTAAAAAAGATAAAATTGAAGAAGTTTCATCTTTTCTTTATGAGTTTTATGGAAAACCTCAATCCGAAAACATAGAAAACTGGCTAAAAAGTCACTTTGGAATTTAGCAATTTTTTTCTGGCACATACATTGCTTTAAATTGTATAAATCAATAAGCAATGAAAGAAATTAGAACTATATTTATTAATAACAAGATTGATTGGAATGCTCCAATTATTTTCCTTCATAAAGAAGATGTAATACTTGACTCTCAAATAATCATTGAAAAGTTTTTCAAATTAATCAAAACAAAAATCTTTTAGTTTCTAGAATTAATGGATTGAAAACGACTCAAAAAATTACAACTTTTTGTTAATCATCTTGGGAAGTGCATACTAAAAATTAAAATTTAAAACAGTTCAACTTAATTTTAAATCAAAAGTTTATTATTAAAGTCCCTCCTAATTTTTATTTTATAATTTTGTTTGCTTTACAACATACTCGCTTAAACTTTTGTTGGGTAGTTTGTGTTATACTATATAAATAAAATACTTGAAATGAAAATATATACCAAAACTGGCGATCAGGAGAAACTTCATTATTTGGAGGGAAAAGAGTTAAAAAGTACAATTTAAGAATCAACGCTTACGGAACGAGTGATGAACTAAACTCGTGGATAGGATTAGTTAGGGATCAAAATATTGAAAACAGATATAAAAATATTTTATCAGAAGTGCAAGATAGAATTTTTACGCTTGGAGCAGAATTAGCTGCAGATCCAGATAAACCCAAACTAAAATTACCACACATTGAAGAAAAAGATATTCAATTACTTGAAGATGAAATTGATTTTATGGACGAATCTCTTCCAGAAATGACTAAATTTACTTTACCTGGTGGGCACACAACCGTTTCGTATTGCCATTTGGCAAGATGTGTTTGTAGAAGATGCGAAAGGCTCGTTATAGAACTTTCTGATGAAGCCGATGTGAGTCCATTAATTATTAAATACCTCAACAGATTAAGTGACTATTTATTTGTTTTGGGAAGAAAAATTGCCCAAGATTTGAATGCTGATGAAGTATATTGGGAGCCTAAAATGTGAATTAACCGTCTACAATACTGATTTACAATTGTTTATTTGTTAATAATTTATTTCAGAAAAAAAGTTGCATAGTGTAACTAAAAACTTACTTTTGCGTACCGAAACAAAAACGAAAAAAGTTATGTACTGGACGTTAGAATTAGCATCATATTTAGAAGATGCACCATGGCCTGCAACTAAAGAAGAGTTGATTGACTTTGCTATGAGAGCTGGAGCCCCGCTTGAAGTTGTAGAAAATCTTCAAGATATTGAAGACGAGGATGAAATATACGAAAGTATTGAAGAAATTTGGCCTGATTACCCTTCAAAAGAAGATTTCTTCTTTAATGAAGATGAATATTAGACCTTTTTCTAAGAAAATGAAATTCAAGGCTATCTTATTTTAGGTAGCCTTTTTTTATTTCCAAAATCAAAATCTTTTCAAATAGGCTGTTTAAAAAGATTATATCAATTATTTTTGAAATTAAATTCAACCATTTAGAAAATGAAAAAAATATTTTTCCTCAGTTCTTGCAGTACTTGTCAAAGAATCATGAAAGAAATTGGTGTAGACGAAAGTTGGATGCAGCAAGACATCAAAAAAGAAAATATCAATGAAGCAACTTTAGAATTGATTTATCAACAAACGAAAAGTTATGAGGTTATATTTTCTAAGAAAGCCATAAAATATCGTTCTATGGGACTCAAAGAAGTCCTCAAAAAAGATGAAGATTACAAAAAACACATACTTGAGGAATACACTTTTATAAGCCGACCTATTATCCAAATTGATGATCGATTTTTTATTGGAAACAGTAAGAAAAACATCGAAAATGTAAAATTAGCACTCCAAACTGGTGAATAATCTCAAAGCTCATCTTGCTTTACTCATTGTAAACGTAATTTATGCAGTAAGTTATGGTTTTTCAAAAGATGTGCTGGGAGCATATATTCCACCTTTTGCTTTTATTTTAATTAGAGTAATAGGAGCAACATTGCTTTTCTGGTCTATTTTAATTTTCACAAAAAAAGAAAAAATTATAAAAAAGGATTTTTTTACGCTTTTACTTTGCGGTTTTTTTGGTGTTGCCGCTAATCAATTGATGTTTTTTGAAGGTTTGAAAAACACTTCTTCTATCAATGCTTCTGTTATAATGGTCGCCACTCCTTTGATTGTTTTGTTTCTTTCAAGATTGATTCTTAAAGAAAAAATAAAAATCCAAAAAGCCTTTGGAATTTTGATTGGAATGTTTGGTGCACTCTCTTTAATTCTTGCAGGAACCAAAACCACAAATATTTCTTCTTACGGAGATTTATTGATTTTACTTAATGCAAGTTCATACGGTATTTACCTTGTAATCGTTAAACCACTTATGAAAAAATACAACCCACTTACTGTCATAAGGTGGACGTTTACATTTGGACTTCTTTTCGTAATTCCATTTGGGCTTTTTCAATGGAATGAAATCGTTTGGACTTTTCCGACAGATATTATTTGGAAAATTTTGTTCATCATTTTTGCAATGACTTTTTTAACTTACTTACTCACCGTTTATGGACTAGGAAAAGTTAGCCCAACAGTAGTGAGTGCCTACATTTACATCCAACCTATTTTAGCAACAATGATTGCTTTGTATCAGCAAAAAGAAGTCCTTACCATCACTACAATAATATATGGAACATTGATTTTCATAGGGGTATTTTTAGTAAGTGTTCCATTAGTTAAGAAAAGTAACAAAATAACAGTTTAAAGTTATGAGTGTGGACAAAATTATAAGTCATTTGAATCAGGCATAATTTATGTTTTGTACCTTAGCAATATATTTAGAAAAACATTTTAGTATGAAACATTTTTTAACTTTTTTGATATTCCTTCCATTTTTTGCTTCGGCTCAAATTAATAGAGGTGGCACAGAAACTACCACTCCAGAAAACAATCAAAATACAGATTCAAACAAGCCACTTTATGAAAGTAAAGGTGAAAGACCGGTGAATTGTAATGAAGATTTGGAGTTGGATCCAGGTAACAAATTAATTTATCATACCAAAACTAAAAAACCATATACAGGGCTATGTGTTTCATACTATCCAAATGGAAGATTAGAAAGAAAAGCGAGATTCAATAACGGAAAAGATCACGATACGGCTTATGTATATTACGAGTCTGGAAATATTCAAGCGGTATTAAGTCATGTAGATGGTGTGGAAAATGGTACTTGGGGATATTGGTACGACAATGGTCAAGTGGCGTGGGGTAATACTTATACGATGGGGCAAAAAACTGGAGAATGGCTTTTTTTTCAAGAAGATGGAAAACCTTCAAAAGTTTTGAATTATAAAAATGATTTATTAGATGGAATTACAAAAGATTATTATAAAAGTGGAAATATCAAAAAATCTGTAATGTACAAAAACGGAATGATGGATGGAGAGTTTATCATGTATTATGAAGATAGTATTGTAAAATCAAAAAAAATATATAAAAACGATAAAGCAGATGGAAAGGCTCAAGGTTATTATGAAAACGGAGCTTTGAAGTCTGAATTTGAATATAAGGGCGGGTCTAAAGAAGGAAAGTGGACAAATTATTATGAAAATGGACAAATTATGTCTGTAGGAAACTATTCAAACAATGTGAAAGAAGGACTTTGGGAATCCTTTTTAGATGATGGGAAATATGTTACTTCAGCATTGTTTGATAAAGGCGTTTTACTTAAAGTTGTAGAATACGATAGATTTGGAAAACCTAAAAATGATTTAGACGTTGTAGAACTCAACAATCTGATGAGCAAGAAAAGTTCTGATGATGCATCTGGAAAGAAAGGTAAAAAAGAAAAGAAGGAGAAGGAGAAGAAGGAGAAATAAGATGTGAAATGGTTAATTATTAATTGTGAATGGTTAATGGTTAATTGTGAATTGTGAATGGGGAGTTGTGAATGGGGAGTTGTGAATTGTGAGACGGAGGTTGGGAGTTGGGAAATAGGAAATAATTAACACTTTAGACTTAAGACATAATACTTTGGACGTAATACGTTGTAAGACCAAATAACCAAAAACAATTTAAGTCCTATACATTGAAAATAGAAATATAATTTAATTAGAAAAACCAAAAATGAATATAAATAAAACACATCTGCCACTTATGGAAATGTTTTACTCTATTCAGGGTGAAGGTTTTTATGCTGGGCGACCTGCTGTATTTATCAGACTCGGTGGTTGTGATGTAGGTTGTGTTTGGTGCGATGTGAAAGAAAGTTGGGATGCTGCAAAACATCCTGATACTTCTATTGAAGAAATTGTAAAGTTTGTAAAAGAAAGTAATACTAAATTTGTAGTGATTACGGGAGGCGAACCTGCTATGTATGATTTGAATTCACTAACGATGTCTTTACATACACTGGGAGTAGAAATTGCGATAGAAACCTCTGGAGTTTATACTTTAAGTGGAGAATTGGATTGGATTTGTTTTTCGCCAAAGAAGTTTAAGCCACCTACAGAAGAAATTTACGCCATTGCTAATGAATTAAAAGTAATCGTTTTTCACAAATCTGATTTGGAATGGGCAGAAAACCATGCACGAAAATTAAACTCAAATTGCAAATTATACTTGCAACCCGAGTGGAGCAAAAAAGAAGAAATGACTGCTTTAATAATCGAATATATCAAAAGAAATACACATTGGAACATTTCTATTCAAACACATAAATATGTTGATGTACCTTAAAAATATAATGATGACTAAAATAATTCCACTTTTTTTATTCTTGTTTGTAATGGTGGCATGCTCAGTAGCACAACCAGGCAAATATGGAAGTTCAGATAAAAAAGCCATCAAATCTTATGAATTGGCTAGGACTTGTTTCAATGAAGTGAGTCATATCACAGGGCAAAGAAATTTGAAATGCGCAGAAGAGAATTTAATAAAAACTTTGGATCGAGATCCCGCATTTGTTGAAGCGCATATGCTTTTGAGCAATGTATATATCGAACAAAGAAATTTTGAAAAGGCAATTGCTCAAAAAGAAAAAATGTTTGCTCTAGGAAAACCTTATAGTGAGGCAGAATTTTTTTATATGGCAAGTTTAAATATGGCAATTGGCGATTATCAAAAATGCTTGAAATATGCTAATGCCTATTCTCAAATTAGGAATCCCAATCAAAATATGTTAAACAAATGTTATAAATATATTGCAGATTGTGAATTTGCCATAGCAACAAAAAAACAACCGGTAAAGTTTAATCCTGTAAATCTAGGACCGAATGTAAATACGGATAGACCTGAATATTTTCCTTCAATAACCGCTGATGATAAAACGCTTCTTTTTACAAGAGATGTTTTGGATGAAAGGGCAATACACGGGGGACATCAAGAAGACATATTTGTAACTACATCGCCTGCACCCAATGAATGGACTTATGGAAAAGGGATAAGCCAAAATATCAACACTATTTATAACGAAGGTGCACCGACTTTTTCTGCAGATGGAAAATATGTAATTTTAGTTGGTTGTGAAACAGGAAATAAAGGAGATTACGACTATGGAGAAGGCAGAAAAGGATTTGGTAGTTGCGATTTATTTGTAAGTGAGAAAATTGGTGAAGAATGGACAAAACCTTCAAATATGGGAACTCCAATTAATACCGCTCATTTCGAAAGTCAGCCTTCGTTTTCAAGTGATGGAAAAACACTTTATTTTATACGTGGAATGATTCAAAAAGGCTCATTGCGCCAAACTCAAGATCAAGATATTTATAAAACTGAGATTTTGCCTGATGGAACTTGGTCTGTTCCGGAAAAGTTAGGTAATCACATCAACACTCCTGGAAGAGAAGAAAGTGTGCAAATACATCCTGATGGTCAAACTTTGTATTTTTCTTCTGACGGACATGTAGGAATGGGAGGTTTGGACATATATATGTGTAGATTACAACCTGATGGAACTTGGGGAAAACCTGTCAATCTAGGTTATCCTATCAACACGCATAATGATGAAAACAGTTTGTTAGTATCGAGTAATGGCGATATTGCATTTTTTGCTTCTGATAGAGAAGGCGGATATGGAAGTTTGGATTTGTATCAATTTGATTTACCTGAACATCTTCAACCAATCAAAACTACGTTTATGAAAGGTATAGTGTATGACAGCATTACCAAAGCACCTTTAGCAGCCGATTTTCAATTAATTGATTTAAGTAATGATAAAGTTTATAAAAGAGCCATTGCGAACTCTGGGAATGGTGAATTTATGGTGGCATTACCTTCCAACAAAAGTTTTGCTTTGATTGCAGAACACGAAGGTTATTTTTTCTACTCAAAAAATTATGACATCACAAAGTTGCAACAAAATAGTGATGGTTTTTTCATTGATGTTCCTATGCAACCCATCAAAGGAAGTACTTCTTTTGTGCTGGAAAACATCTTCTTTGATGTTGACAAATCCATTTTAAAACCAGAATCTATTACTGAACTGAACAAACTTAAAGTGTTTTTGAACAAAAACGCATCACTCAAGGTGGAATTAGGCGGACATACTGATAGTGACGGAAATGCTGCTCACAATCTAAAACTATCTGATGATAGATCTAAAGCGGTAAAAGATTGGTTGATTAATAATGGTATTGATGCTTCAAGACTTTCTCACAAAGGATATGGCGCTACAAAACCTAGAGTTCCCAACGATTCTGCCGAGAATAAAGCAATGAACAGAAGAACAGAGGTGATGATAAAGTAGTTTTAGATTACTTTACAACCAACTTATATATTATTCCATTATCTAATTCAATAAAGTAAAACCCACTTTGAAAATCAATTTGAGTTTCATTACTTTCTATTAGACCAAAACTTACTATAGAACCTGAAAGACTATAAACTTTATAATTTCTGCCAATAAATTCATTTTCGAAAATCACAAAATCGTCAGTAGGGTTAGGATAAATTATACTACTATAACTGTTTAATACATTATTATTTGAAGATAAATCTTGTATTTCATCATATTCTAAAACTACTGTATATGAACTATCAATTTTATACAAAAAAATACTTTGAGAACCATTAACTGTTTCATAGGCATCTCCACATACAACTACTCCCTTATCATAAGTAGTGTCCATTCTTTGGGGAATATCATCATCGTTTGTTCCAAAATTAAAATGCAAATCCCAAGTAGGCAACATTAATTCGTATATTTCAGAAATCCATGTATCCATCAAACCAAAAGTATAAGAATCTGATGCAATAGTTACTATTACATTGTTAGAACCCGGGTAATGAACCACATCAACTCCTTTATCTGTATAAGGTCCAGGAAAATAATCTTGAAAAGTAAGATTTCCGTTAGCATCCAATCTTACATGATAAGCATCAATTCCAGTTCCTGATGTTCTTTCATCATATCCATTTATTACAATAAATCCATCATATCTTATAACAACAGAATTCGCCTCATCATTAAGTGTGTCTCCATACATTCCACTCCAAATTTCATCACCATTTTCATCTAATTTCATTACCCAAAAATCAGTTTCTGAATCAGTATTGGTATAAGCTCCACAAACTACAATTTCACCAATATCATTAATATCTATATCATTAAACCAGTCTTTGCCATTTCCACCAAATCTTTTCTCCCATATTACATCTCCCGCTGTATTAATCTTAGTTACATAAGCATCAGAAATTCCATTGGATTGACTATAAGTTTCACCCACTAAAACATAATTACCATCATGGGCTATTGCAATAGAATTAGCAAAATACCACCCCAAGTTGTCCCCGTAAGTTTCTTCCCATTCTACAATTCCATTTTCATCCGTTTTTATTAAGTAAATTCTGTAATCATCACTAAAACTATTGGTATATCCACTTATAATAAATCCATCTGGGACTACTTTCACATCGGTGAGCCAATCGATATTTGTTCCTCCAAAAGTTCTTGTATATTGTAAATCTCCAGCAGAATCTATCTTTAAAAAATAGCCATCCATTGCGCCCTGACCTAAACCATCTGTTGCTCCTACAACTACATAACCGCTATCTCTATCAAGCACCACACTTTTTGCATAATCATTTCCAGTAGTTCCGTAAACTTTATAAAAAGATTGAGCACTCACATTTATCACAAAAAATGTAATCAACAGCACTAAAATGATATGTAATCCTTTTTTATTTAATAGCATAAGACATTGTAATTCCTAATGATTGATTATACGCTTCTTTGGTAAAAAATCCGTGTAAATTGTTGGTGCTAAGTCCAACTTTAAATTTCTCAAAAGATTTTAATATAGCAAAAGACCATTGAAAAAATCCATAACCACCATAATTCAATCTGTTAATAATAATTGACTTATTATTCGGTCTCCAATCCACTCCTGCATAAACATTTGGCATTGCTCCAATTCCAGCACGATATCTAAATCCATAGGTCAATTGAAGTTTTTTGCCATCGATTCTTGATGGTGCATAGAAGTAAATTTCGAAAGGCAACATGTCAAAAACAACACCTGTATCACCTTTCGGAATTATTGAATCAGTATATTGTGTTGGATTGACAAAAGAATTTTGAAAATCGGCTAATGAGTTTACATTGAATCCATCAAACTGAAATTTTGAGTTCACATTATACGTTACCATCGAACTGTTGGACATAAATACACCCAAATTACTAATTCCTGCAATTATTTTAACTCTATTGTTACTGTCAAGCGGAATTAAGACTTCTGCATCTATTCCAATTCCATATCCTACAGGCATACCATTTACAGAAGTTCCATTTCTAAAAATTCCACTTGCCAATAGTTCCATTTCACTAACATCTGATGATGTATATAAAAAGCCTCTGTCCATTCTGCCTTTTTGCCAAGAATCAAAAGCGAGTAACCCTACTCCAACCTTCAACTTATTGTTTGAATTATAACCAAATCCTACTTTTTTGTAAGCAAAAGAGGAAATTTCTAAAGGTAAAATCCCCGCTGAATCGCCAACAAAGTCTTTATTGCCCTGAAAAATGAGTTTAAATAAATTATCATTGAATGTTAGTCCTGCTACCCCATCCATTTCAAAACTTGCGTAATATCCATTCCCTTTAAATAATGTGCTTAAAGGATTGTTGAAAGTAATTTTTCCTCCATATCCTCCTCCAAAAAAATTAACAGCGTCTAACCTATTCAAACTTTCTTGCTTGAGATTTTCGTCAAAAAAGCCACCTTTTACAAACAATCTAGAAGTTCGAATATCCATCACATTTGAACCAAAAAAACCATAAGAACTGAAATCTAAGGTCATTTTTTCTTCATCATCGAAATGACGCACATCTGCATTCAAAATTTGAGCATGCAATGCAATTGTCAAAAAAAACGATATCAATACTAATATAAATTTCATTCTTTAATTGATAGAAATAGTTACGTTGGCATTGGCTTTTATTTTGTAATCCAATTTATAGTAATCGTATATTGAAACACTTCCAGCATTTGGTGGTGAGTCAAATTTTACTGTCAAAACAGCCTTTTTAAAAGTTTTGAGTCTTTCCATATCTTTTTCAGAAATCAAAATTTCGTGAGAAGATGAAGAAATTTGAGATACTTTTCCATTGCCATCTAAAGTTCCAGAATTGATAAAGGAAGGCGCAAAAACATAACTCACAATTTTGTCGTTTTGATCTAAAATTCCAATGGCAATTTCTGCTTGTAGTGGAAATCCATTCTCGATTTCAATGGTTAGTTTTAATGAATTTAGAACTGAAGTATCAGCAATATCAATAGATAAAGTATCTTGTAAAATAAGATTATTGGCGAGAAATCGAAGCGGCATTTCCGCATCCAAATTCAAACTTAGTGGTGCATTGTCATAAATAAAATCATTATGCCCACTTACATTACCCAAAGGATTTAATGTAATGTCAAAGTTAAAACCAAGAAATTTTGGCAATTGAGTCAGCATATCAATAATATTTGAATTGTTTTCGTTCAAGTCAAATTGTTTTAGTGTAGGATAAACATAGTCATCAATTCTAAAAGCTCTATTTAAAATTTGATTACTTCCGACAATGCTATTGTTGAGTAGCAAAACATTTCCAAATTTATCAATCGATGAAATACCGTTAATTTTGATAAAAGCATCCGAACCGATTCCATTTTCTATTTTGAATTTTAAAGACAATTCTTCCAAATCGATGTTTCCAGAAATAAGTTTTTCGAAACTATTGGTTGCAGTATTTTCCCAACCAGTTTCGACATGATGTGACCCAAAATAGCCTTTTGCAAAATCAATTTTCACATCTTTAAATTGATTGGAAATATATATCGCATCTTGATTGGAAACCGAAACAGGATTTGGATAATTGGCATCTACACCAAAAGACATAGTTGTAAGAATTTTGTTGTATTGATTTCCATTTGCTCCTCTCATATCTAGCGTGTAGCCATCCAAATCAAAACTTCCTGACATTACAGTGTTTACACCATTTACAGCTTCAGGGACTTTAAGGGTTTTTGTAAAAACATTTCCATTTTCATCTTTAGCTGATTGAATGGTATAGGTATAAATAATATCACCTTTTATGGAACTAGACAGTTCATATTGTAATGTCCCACTTTTTATTTTCACAAAAGTTAATTCCCCGCCTTCCAAATCCAAATTATTCTCCTCTGGTTGATTCACTATGGTTTGTCCAGGATTAAAATTAATTGGTACAAAAACAGGAATTAAAAAGTATCTCTAAAACAGTATCAGCCATTCCAATGAGTTCGTTCATATCAAAACGAAACAACTCTGTGTTGAATTTTAAAATTATAGAACTATCTGAACTAGAAGTCAAAATAGAATCAGAAGTAAATCACCGATAGTTAAACTTCCATAAGCCATGTGGACCAATCTGCATTCCAAGACAAGGGATTTTCTTTTAAGACAACTTGCCAAAGCAAGCATCAATAACAAAAAGGTGTAATTTTAATATATTTCACAATTCAAAATTAAGTAAATAAATTGATTTAAATTTTCAATAAAAATAAAATTTGCTTTTTTATTGAAATAACTATTAAAATATCAATTAGTTGCCTCCAAATTAAAAAGAAAAAATTATGGATGAGCAAGAAAATAATACTCTTTTCTGAGTTTGAAAGATTACAAAATTCAGATTTATTCAAACTATTTTTTTGTTGTTGAAATTTTTCTAAAGTTGAGATTTTTAATGAGAGACATTCGGTTACAAAATCGTATAATCCTTCAGGAGTTGTATCATAGTATTCACTAGCACCCAATCCACATTCAAAAATAATTAAAGGTTTATGTGCTTTGATGGTTTTTACCGCTCCTTTTAATACTAAAAATTCTGCACCTTCAACATCTATTTTAATGAAATCAATTTTAGTTGAAATAGGTATAATATCATCTAATCTTTTAAGTTCTACTTTAATTTTTTGGACTTGAGGCTCTTTCACAGCATATTCTCTTTGTTTTATACCACTATATGCTGGAGCATTTTTTACAAAATTAAATTCAGAAACACCCTCGCTATCTGATAAAGCGTATCGATATATCTCACAATACTGAGAATATTTTTCTTTAAGCGCTTGGTACATTTCTGGAATAGGTTCAAAAGCAAAATGTTTCGATTTTGGAGCTTGACTTATAAAGAGGTCTAAAATTTCTCCTTTGTGTGCGCCTATGTCAATACATTTACTATTTTCTCTAACATTTTTTTTGATAATTTGATTTGTTAATCTATCATACTTAATGTTTTTCGTCAAATCTAAATGCAACACATTTAGCCCTTTTTTAATATAATCTTTTAATTTACCCATTTATTTTGATAATGTTGCAAAAGTAAGTAAAAAACTATTAAATAATATTGAATTTATCGTTTGCATACAATTTGGTTTTAAAAACAATAAAAATCTTTTATAATTCATTGTTTGTTTCTATCTTTGCACCCCATTAACAAAAACACAAAGAAAGGTGCAACAAAAAGTAAAAATATTCTCGTGTTCTGCTTCCAATTACTTAGCTACTCAAATTGCTAATGCATATGGACAGGAATTAGGAAAAGTAGAACTTCAAAAGTTTTCTGACGGTGAGTTTACTACATCTTTTGTTGAATCAGTGAGAGGGTGTGATGTATTTATTATTCAATCTACACCTCCTCCTGCCGACAATCTTTTTGAGTTACTATTGATGATTGACGCTGCCAAAAGAGCTTCTGCAAGAAAAATTGTAGCAGTAATGCCTTATTTTGGATGGGCTAGACAAGACAGAAAAGATCAACCAAGAGTTGCAATTGGAGCTAAATTAGTAGCCAATATGCTTGAAGCTTCTGGAGTGAACAGAGTTATGACAATGGATTTGCATGCAGATCAAATTCAAGGATTTTTTGAAGTTCCTGTAGATCATTTGTTTGGTTCTTCATTATTTGCTCCATACTTACAAAGTTTAAATTTAGATGACTTGGTGATTGCAGCTCCAGATGCTGGTGGCTCCAAAAGAGCTAATGCTTACGCTAAGTATTTAAATGTGGATTTGGCACTTTGTTACAAACAAAGAAAAAAAGCGAATGAAATTTCAAGTATGACAGTAATTGGTGATGTAAAAGGGAAAAACGTTGTCATCATTGATGATATGGTTGATACCGCTGGAACACTTACCAAAAGTGCTGAACTATTTATCGAGCATGGGGCTTTGAGCGTGAGAGCAATTTGTACGCACGCAGTACTGTCAGGGCCTGCTTATGAAAGAATTGAAAATTCGGTTCTAACTGAATTAATCGTGACAAATACGTTGCCATTGAAACAAGAATCGTCTAAAATAAAAGTATTATCAA